>CAYYVB010000228.1:3325-5761 GCA_964475035.1 uncultured Opitutaceae bacterium
CGGCTGGCTCCAGAACGCGTGTTCGTTGCGATGGAGAAAGAGGCGCGCGTTCGGGAAGACCGGCTTGCGATCCGCATCGAGCAAGCCGCCGAAATGGTCGCCGTGCAGGTGCGAGATCACGATGGCGTGGATCTGTTCGGGGGGAATGCCCGCCGCGCGCAAATGCCCGGCCAAGCGGCCGCCGGCGGGGCCGAAGACGGGGCCGCAGCCGGAGTCGATCATCACCCAGCCCTCCTTGAGACGGACCAGCAGGACATTGAAATGCAGGCGCACTGTCTCCTCCGCCAGGAGATGATCGCGCAGGACCTCGGCGAGTTTTTCGCGAGGTTCGCCCGCGCCGAACGGCGCCTGCGCCAACGGCGCGATCATCCCGCCGTCGATGACGGCCAGCGCATCGAGTTCGCCGATCTTAAAGCGGTAATGCCCCGAGGAAGGCGCCGCGGCGGGTGCGGCCGGTTGATCGGCTTGCGCGAGGAGGCGCGGCGAGAGCAGCGCCGCCGTGCCGGTCAGACCGGCGAGCTTGAGCATGTCACGACGGGAGAGGGGACGGGCGGGGAGATGCATGGAGGCAGCGTGCGCGGCGCGTGGATTTTCGCCAGTGTGTTTCCAACCTCACTTGGACTAGGCCTTGGGCGAAGTGGCCTCGCATTGCCGATTGCGCCGGACCGCGCGGGCTGCTGCGCTCGGGCAACATGTTGCCCACCGCGCAAGGGTCCTTCCGTCTTTTTCGATTTCTGGGAATCAACGTCCAGGTGCACTGGTCTTGGTTTCTCGTGGCCATGTATTCGGTCACGCAACGCGTGCCGAACTACACGTCGCCGCTCTGGGCGCTCGGCGAATACCTGATGCTCTTCGCTATCGTGACGCTGCATGAGTTCGGTCATGCGCTCGCGTGCCGGCAGGTCGGTGGCACGGCGAACCAGATCGTGCTCTGGCCGCTGGGTGGCGTGGCTTACGTGGCGCCCCCGCAGCGACCGGGCGCGACATTGTGGAGCATCGCGGCGGGACCGCTGGTCAACGTGGTGCTGGTGCCGATCCTTTACGGTGCGGCGTGGGTGTGCGCGGCGGCAGGGCTTTTTGAGGACAACGCGGATTTTGCGCGCTTCTTCCAGGCGATCGTCTGGATGAATGTCAGTCTGCTTGTTTTCAACCTGCTCCCCGTCTACCCGCTCGATGGTGGTCAGATTCTGCGCTCGCTGCTCTGGTATCCTTTCGGTCGGGGACGCAGCCTGCAGTTCGCGACCATCGTGGGGTTGTGCGGCGGCGCCACGTTGGTGGCGCTCGCCGTGTGGTGGGAGTCGATCTGGACCGGCATCCTGGCGCTCTTCCTGTTGATGCAGAGCTGGGGCAGCTTCAAGGCCGCGGGAGCGCAGTTAAAAATCGAGCGTCTGCCCCGCCGGCCGGAGTTCAAATGTCCGGAGTGCCGCAGCTCGCCACCACGCGGAGAGTTCTGGCTCTGCCCGGCCTGCCAGCGCGCGTTCGATCCATTTGCGAACAATGCGGTCTGCCCGCATTGTCAGGCGGTTCTCGATGCCACGGCTTGTCCTGATTGCCAAACTGCGAAGCCGCAGCGCTGGTGGAGCGAGCCGGGGGATTGAGGCGACCGAATTCAAGTTACAGCTTGAGCTTCGGTGGAGTTCGGCGTGTCGTCGCGTGCGGGCCGCAACATGGAGGAATTGCGCATGCCCCAAGACACATCGAAGAATGGATTGCTGCCGATGCAGGGTAATTACGGTGCCCTGCTTTCTTATCGGAAGGCGGAGCTGGTTTATGATCTCACGCAGGTATTTTGCACCCGATTCCTGAAACGCGGAGACCGGACCATCGATCAGATGGTGCAGGCCGCTCGTTCGGGAAAGCAGAACATCGCCGAGGGCGCGAAGGCCTCGAAGGTGTCCACGGAAATGGAGATCAAGCTGATCGGTGTCGCGCGCGCCAGCTTGGAGGAGTTGCTGATTGACTACGGCGATTTCCTGCGGACGTGCCGTGCGCCGGCTTGGGCGAAGGACTCGCGCGAAGCTCGTTACGTGCGCAACCTCGGCCGCAATCCGGAGCTGTGCTTCGAGGATATCCGCCCGTTGGTGGAGAGCCGCTCTGGGTCGATAGTGGCGAATATCGCCCTGTGTTTTATTCATCAGGCGAACTACCTGCTCGATCGGCAGCTCCGTCGGCTGGAGGAGGATTTCGTGCGGCACGGTGGCATCCGGGAGCGCATGACGCGGGCGCGCCTCGAAAGCCGCAGAAAGCAATAGGTCCTATAGGTCTTATTTGACCTATAGGACCTTAAAAAGAGCCCCCGCAGCTCAAAGCTGCGCGAGGATCCCGTTCAGCGTTGCGCTCGGGCGGAGGGCGGCGGAGGCCTTGGCGTCGTCGGGCTGGTAGTAGCCGCCGACGTCGGCGGGCTTGCCCTGGACGGCGATGAGCTCGGCTACGATC
>CAYYVB010000229.1:0-5758 GCA_964475035.1 uncultured Opitutaceae bacterium
CTCGACCTCGGCCTCGAGCACAAGGTGCTCGAGAAGAAGGGCGCGTGGATCGCGTTCAACGGCGAACTCGTCGGCCAGGGCCGCGAAGCCGCGAAGGAGGCGTTGAAGCTCAACCCCGCCCTCGCCGAGAAGGTCAAGGCCACCATCCTCGAGAAGGCCAACATCAAGCCCGGCGATCCCGTCGCCGGCGAAGCCGCCGACTGAACCCAGGCGGCGGCGCCGATCCGCCGCCGCGCCGGACTCCGGGAACTTTCCGATGCGCCCGTTTCTCCGCCTGCTGTTTCCCGGCATCACCCTGCTGCTCCTCGCCGCGTGCGTCCATCCCGGCGCAGCCCCGGCGGAGCGGCAGATCCGCGAACGCATCGCGCTCATTCGCGAATCCATCCTCGCGCGTAACGCCGAAGGCATCGTGCGGCATGGCACGCCGGATTGGAGCTTCATCACGCCGGATGGCGCGCGAGTCGACCGAACGGGATTTATCGAGCGCACACGCCGGCTTTTCGCGAACAGCGAGATTGAATCCCTCCAGACCGACATCTTCGCCGTATCCGTCCGCGGTGAGCGCGCGAACGTGCAATTGCGCCAGCAGATGGTGCGCACCGAAAAGGACGCCGCCGGACAACCCCAGCGCTGGCGCGTCACCTATCGCGAGGGACAGGAGTGGGTGCGCACCACGGAAGGTTGGTGCGTCGCCCGGGTGGAAGTCTATTCCCCGACGCGCGAAGCCTTGCCGTTGCGTTGACGCCGCGCGCGCCCCGTGTTGCTTAGCGGCATCATGCGGACCGCCGTGCTGATTTCCCTCGGCCTTCTGACCTGCGCCGTGTCCGACCGCGCGGCAGCGCAAGCCGCGAGGAGCGCCGGCGATCAGCTTCCCGAGCTCATCCAGATGGGACCGAAATGGCGCAACGTCACCGAGCTGAAACGCTACGCCGCCGAGGGCGATCCCGCGGCGTGCTTCGAGCTCGGCGAACGCCTTACATTCGGCGACGGCGTGCCGCAGGATCACGCGGCGGCGCGCACGTGGTTCCGTCGTGCGGCCGACGGCGGCGTGGCCGACACGTGGTTCCGCCTCGGCAAGCTGCAGCACGACGGACTCGGCGGACCCGAGGACCGGGCGCAGGCCTTCGAGCTCTTCTCCACCGCGGCGCGCCTCGGCGTGCCCGAGGCGCAGCACAACGTCGGCGCGATGCTCGTGAGCGGGCGCGGCGTGAAGCGCGATTATGTCGAGGGTCTCGCGTGGTTGATCGTCGCGGGAAAATCCGGCGCGGAGTCGTCCGCGGAAAAGCAGGTGCGGGAGCGTCTGCAACGGCGACCGCGCGACATCGCGCGCGCGGAGGAGCGCGCCGCGGAATTGCTCGCGGCGATGAAGCAACCCGGCGCCGAGGTGCAGCCGCGCGCCACGCCCGCCGCGGAAGCGGCGAAGTCCCCTGCCCCGCCGGCGTTCGTCCCGCCGCGCACGCCGCCGCCGAAGATCGACGTCGGCGCGCCGAAGCTCGAAGTCCCGCCGCCGGCGCCGGCGATCGCGGTGCCGTTGCCGGGCAAGAACGAGTGATCGGGAGCGACGACGCGGCGCGCGGTGGCGCAAAGATGTTTTCTGGCTACGCTCCGCGGGCATGTGCGCCCAATTGATCCGGGAACAGTTCATCGCCGCCGAGCCCGCGCGGGTGTGGGAATTTTTCGCCACGCCGCGCAATCTGGACGAACTCACGCCGCCGGAGCTGAAATTCCGCATCCTGAGTGCGCTGCCCGAGCGGATGTTCGCGGGGCAACTGATCGAGTATCGCATCTCGCCGCTGCCCGGCTTGTGGCTGCGCTGGTTGACGGAAATCCGGCACGTGCGCGAGGGAGCCTACTTCGTCGATGAACAGCGCTTCGGGCCGTATCGCTTCTGGTATCACGAGCATCACTTCGAGCCGGTGGCCGGCGGCGTGCGCATGACGGACCGCGTGACCTACGACGTCGGCTGGGGTCCGTTCGGCTGGATCGCGGAGCGCCTGTGGGTGCGGCGCGAGTTGGAGCGCATCTTCGATTACCGCGCGCGGAAGGTGGCGGAGATTTTCGGGCCGGCGAAGTGACGGGTGCGGCGGGCGCGTGGCTTTTGCCTTTGCCTCGGGTGCGGGGCGGGCTTTGCGTGGCGCGATGATGCCTGCGACCGACACCATTGCCGCTCTCGCGACGCCTGTGGGCACCGCGGCGATCGCGGTGTTGCGCGTGAGCGGACCGCAGGTGGCGGCGTTGACGCAGGCGATCTTCGGCGAATTGCCGCCGCCGCGCACGGCCCGGCATGCGGATTATCGCGCGGTGGGCGGCGAGGTGTTGGACGACGTGCTGTTCACGTTTTTCGCCGGCCCGAATTCCTACACGGGAGAGGACACGCTGGAGATCTCGGGTCACGGCAATCCATTCCTCGCGCAGAAGCTGCTCGAGGATCTCTTCGCGCGCGGTTGCCGGTCGGCGGAGGCGGGCGAGTTCACGAAGCGCGCGTTCCTGCACGGACGGATGGATCTCAGCCAGGCGGAGGCCGTGATGGACCTGATCGGGGCTCGCAGCGAGCGGGCGTTGGCGGCGGCCAACCGCCAGCTCCGCGGGGCGCTTGGAAGCCGAATGGATGAGCTTATCGCGATGTTGGTCAACGCCTTGGCTTCGGTGGAGGCCTACATCGATTTTCCGGACGAGGACTTGCCAGCGGAGAACCGCGCCGCCTTGCAGGCGCAATTGGAACACCTGCAGCGCGGCACGGCGCAACTGCTCGCGACCAGCCATTACGGCGAAGTGCTGCGCTCCGGCGTGCGGACGGTAATCCTCGGCGAGCCGAATGCGGGCAAAAGCAGCCTGCTCAACCGCCTCGTCGGACGCGACCGCGCGCTCGTCAGCCCGGAGCCGGGCACGACGCGGGATTATCTCGAGGAATTGATCTCGGTCGGGCCACATGCACTGCGGTTGGTCGACACAGCGGGGTTGAACGCCGCACCGTCCTCCCTCGAGCGACGCGGCATCGAGAAGACGCTCGAGCAGGCGGCGGAGGCGGACCTGTTTTTGTGGGTCATCGACGCGGCGGCCCCCCTGCCCGCTTTGCCGGCCCATCTCGGCGCGCGACTGACGCCGGCGAATACGATAGTCGTCCTCAATAAGACCGATCTGCAGGCCACGGCGACCGCGCCAGCGGGCGGATTCATGGCTGTGCGGGTCTCGGCGCTGCGCGGCGAGGGGTTTGAGGCGCTGACGGCGGTGTTGGTCGAAAAGGCCGATTCGTTCCGCACGGAAGTCGGTGACGAGGTCATCGCCATCAACGCCCGCCACGCGGAGGCTCTTGGCCGGGCGCGCCGGGCCCTGGAGGCGGCGCAAGGAGGCCTGGCTGGCGCCGGAGCTAGTGAATTGATAGCCAGCGACATGCGCGATGCCCTCGCGGCCTTTGGCGAGATTGCCGGGCGAATCGACAACGAGCGCGTCCTTGATGCGCTGTTCGCGAACTTCTGTATCGGAAAATAACTAAGACATCAAAATAGTGCGTATTCACGAACATCACTGGGATGTCATCGTCTGTGGAGCGGGGCATGCGGGCGTCGAAGCGGCTTTGATTGCGGCGCGGCGCGGGGCATCGACTTTGTTGCTGACGGGCAACATCGACACGATCGCCCAGATGAGCTGCAACCCGGCGATCGGCGGCCAAGCTAAGGGGCAGCTTGTCCGCGAGATCGATGCGTTGGGTGGCGAGATGGCGATCAACACCGATGTGACCGGCATTCAGTTTCGGCTGCTGAACGAATCAAAGGGACCGGCGGTCCAGTCGCCGCGGGCACAGTGCGATAAGAAGGCCTACCAATTCCGGATGAAGCACACGCTGGAGCTGCAGTCGAACTTGCAGGTGTTCCAGGCGATGGTGACCGGGTTGATCTTCTCGGACGATAAGGTCGTGGGTTGCCGGACCAATCTCGACCTTGATTTTCGCGGGCGCACCGTGGTCATCACGACCGGGACGTTCCTGCGCGGCCTGATGCATGTCGGGCAAAACAAGACCGAGGGCGGGCGTCTGGGGGACTTCTCGGCCAAGACACTATCGGGGAGCCTGCAAGAGGCAGGGATAGAGCTTCAGCGCCTGAAGACGGGAACTCCGCCGCGTTTGCTGGGGCGGAGCATCGATTTTTCGCAACTCCAGGAGCAGAAAGGCGACGTCGCGCCGACCTTGTTTGCGTTCCACGATACCCGTGGAGACGCCGAGTTGTTCCACGTGGAACACCCGGGCGAGCGCAGGTTGGGGTGGGCGCCGGGGCAGGAGCAGGTGTCGTGCTGGATCACCTACACAACGCCGGAGTCCGCCCAGATCGTCCGCGACAACCTCCACTTGTCGGCGATGTATTCGGGCGAGATCGTCGGCACCGGTCCGCGGTATTGCCCGAGCATCGAGGACAAGTTCGTGCGCTTCGCCGACAAGCCGCGCCACATGCTTTACCTCGAGCCCGAGGGCCGGAGCACGAACGAATACTACATCAATGGCCTCTCCACGAGCCTGCCGTTCGACGTGCAGCTTCGGCTCGTGCACAGCATCCCGGGCTTGGAGCGCGCGACTTTGCTGCGGCCGGCCTACGCCGTCGAATACGACTTCGCGCCGCCGCAACAACTCCTGCCGTCATTGGAGTCTCGCAAGGTTGAGAACCTCTTTCTCGCCGGACAGATCAACGGCACTTCCGGTTATGAAGAGGCTGCCGCCCAGGGCCTGATTGCTGGTATCAACGCTGTGCAGAAGGTGAGGGGAGAGCCGCCGCTCATCCTCGGCCGCCATGAGGCCTACATCGGGGTTCTGATCGACGACTTGGTGACGAAGGGCACGACCGAGCCCTACCGCATGTTCACCAGCCGGGCCGAGTATCGCCTGTTGCTCAACCACGGCAGCGCGGAATTGCGGTTGATGGTCCACGCAGAACGACTTAAACTAATAACAGACAACAGAATAGAAAAGATAAAGTCCAAGCAAGAGGCGGTGGATTCCTGGGTGAAACGTCTGGAAGCGGAGCGCACGAGCGGCGGCCTGTGGGGCGACTTGGTCCGCCGCCAAGGCGATGCCGCTCCCCTGCCCGACGACTTGCGCGCGGCGCCGGCGGCTGTGCGCGACGAAGTCCTCTATCGCGTGCGCTACCGTGGCTATCTCGAGCGCGAGCTGCGCCAGATCGAAAAGCTCGGCCAAATCGATCGCGTCGCCCTCCCGGCGGACCTGGATTATCTCGCGATTCCCGGCCTGCGCCGCGAGAGCGCGCAAAAGCTCCAGCAGTTTCGTCCGGTTACGCTCGGTCAGGCCAGTCGCATCAGCGGTGTGAACCCGGCCGATATCAGCATCCTGCTCGTGCGCCTCGAGGCTGCGCGCCGCGCCGCGCGCGAGTGAGCCGGGCCGGAGCAAACGGTAAACAAAGACCTCCCGCGAATGGCGCGAATCGACGCCAATCCGGAAATGCCGGAACTTCCATTTGGGATTCTTGGCGCTCGGCGCGGGCGGTTGCCTCGGTTCAGCTGAGTTGCCTCGGCTTCGCACTCGTGGCCGCTCGGCGCGCCGTAACGCCATTCGCGGTCGGCCCAGCGGTCCGACCCTACCGGCGCTGCCGCGCCAACGACCAAGCGCCAGCGGTTCCCGGTGATCGCGAGATACCTTGTTCCACGTGGAATCCGGCCCCATTATCCGCGCCCGCTCCCCCGCGCCGCTCTCGTAACATTCGTGTGACGCCCGGGAATTCCACTGGAGCGCCGCCCTTTCGTAACAATACTCCGC
>CAYYVB010000230.1:0-5755 GCA_964475035.1 uncultured Opitutaceae bacterium
GTGCTCAAGGGCCTCGCCGGACCGATCACCGTCAACGGCGTCGCCTACCAAGGCAGCATGCCCGCCCTCGAAACCATTCTCACCGACGCCCAGGTCGCCGACGTCCTCACGTATGTCTTCAACACCTGGGGCAACACCGGCGAGGCCTTCGATTCCGCCCACGTGGCCCGCCGGCGGGCGGATTGGCGGGACGTTCCCCGCGTCATCGCCGCCCCGACCACCGTGCAGTGATCCGGCGCCCGGCGCCGCCGCTTTCGCATGAAATCCATCCTGCTCCTCCTCGGCGCCGCCCTCCCCGCGACGCTCACCCTTGCCGCCGCCCCGACCTCGCCCGGCGACGCCTTCGCCCAAGGCAAGGTTTCCCTCCACGCCCGGCTGCGCTACGAGCACGTCGACCAGACCGCGCTCCGCGACGCCGATGCCGTCACCTTCCGCCCGCGCCTCGGCTTCACCACCGCCCGCTACCTCGGCTGGCAGGCGATGCTCGAAGGCGAGGCCGTGTTGCCCTTCGACGGCAGCACCTACAGCCAGGCCGGCCTCAACGCCAGCGGCGCCGGCCGCGCGGTCGTCGCGGATCCGAAAACGACCGAGCTCAACCAAGTGTGGCTGTCCTTCGCGCACGGGCCGACGACCGCCACGCTCGGCCGGCAGCGCCTCGTGTTGGACAATGCCCGCTTCGTCGGCGACGTCGGCTGGCGGCAGAACCAGCAGACCTTCGATGCGTTCGTCCTGACCGACAAGTCCCTCGCGAAGACCACGCTCACCTACGCCTACCTCGACCAGGTCAACCGCGTGTTCTCGCACCGGCACCCGCAGGGCCGTTGGGCATCCGATTCGCACGTGGCGCACGTCAGCCACGCCGGCTTCGCCGCCGGCACGCTCAGCGCCTACGCCTACCTGCTCGATTTCGCCACTGCTGCGACGAATTCGTCCGCGACCTACGGCTTGAGCTTCGCCGGCGCGGCCAAGATCTCCGCCGACCTCAAGCTCGCCTACCGCGCCGAGTTCGCCACGCAGCGCGACCATGCGGCGAATCCGCAGCACTACTCCGCGCGCTACCTCGCGCTCGAAGCAGGACCGGCCTGGAAGAATTTCGGTCTCGCGCTCGGACACGAGCGCCTCGGCTCGGACCGCAATGTCGGGTTCAAGACCCCGCTCGCCACGCTGCACGCCTTCAACGGCTGGGCCGACCTGTTCCTTACCACGCCCGCTTCCGGCCTGCGCGACACCTACGTGAAGGCCAGCGCCAAGCTGCCGCAGGGGGTCGCGCTGCTGGCGTTCTTTCACTGGTTCGAAGCCGACCGCGGCGGCGCGGATTTCGGCGGCGAGCTCGACGTGCAGCTCACGCGCCAGTTCGGTCCGCGCGTCACGGTGACGGCGAAGTTCGCCGACTTCCGTCGCGACACCGCCGCCTTCGCCGACGTGCGCAAATACTGGCTGCAGCTCGACTACCTTTACTGAGACCCACCCGCGCCGCCCGCGCATCGATTTCTTGGCCCCCATCGACCCCGCGGCGCCTAGCGCCGCGGGGTTCCGCTTTTTCGAGTCCGCGCAATCTTCGCCGCGTGCGGTAGGGCCAGTCTCTGACTGGCCTTCAGGATTCGCGCCTCTAAGCGGCCGGTCACAGACCGGCCCTACTCTCGCGCGCAAAACTTGACCACCGTCAAGGCGCGCACCGCGGGCTTCGGCTAAAACCGTGCCATGCCTCCGCACCCGGCCTCGCTCGCTCCCGCCCCCGCCGAATCGTCTTTCATCGATTCCGCCACGGCGACCCCGCGAAAGTCCGTATTACAGACTTTTCCGGGGATCACGGCGGCGCGGGAAAATTCGCCGCGGACGCTCGCGCGCGAACGCGCAGTCGCGGTTTCGGTCGGGCGCGGGTGGTTCCTCTTCGCCATCGGCAGCCTCGTGCTCGCAGGGTTGCTCTCGCTCACGCTGGTCGTCGGGCGCATCCCGGGGCTGGGCGTCATCTTCACCGACCCGCTGTTCTTCAAGCGCGCGCTCGTCGTCCACGTCGATCTCGCGCTCGTCGTCTGGTTTCAGGCCGGAGCGGCGGCGTTCCTCGGGCTGGCGTTCGGCGGCGCGATGTCGCGGCGCGCGGTCGGACTCGCCTTCGCCCTCGGCGGCGCGGGCGTCGCCGGGATGCTCGCGGGTGCCCTGATGCCGGGCGCGCAGCCGGTCCTCGCCAACTACGTGCCGGTGATCGATCACCCGGTCTTCCTCACCGGCCTCGCGGCGTGGTTCGCGGGCACGGGCGTGTTCTTCACGGCGGTGCTGCTCGTGCCGGCCGCGCGGGCGCGGCACCTGCCGGACGATGCCGTCGTCGCGCTGCGCGTCGCCGCGGCGGGCAACCTGATCGCGCTGGCGACCTTCCTCGTCGCGTGGCGCACCACGCTCCCGGGGCTGCCGCCGATCGGTTACTACGAACTCGTGATGTGGGGCGGCGGCCACGCGCTCCAGGCCGCGAACGTCGCGGCGATGCTCGGACTTTGGTTGCTCCTCCTCCACCGCTGGTCGGGCCGCGAAGTGCTCTCGCCGTCCGCCAGCCGGTGGCTCCTTTCCGTCCTCGTGGCGCCGCACGCGGCGCTGCCCTTCCTCGCCCTCGGCGGCACGTCGACGCCGGCCTACATCGAGACGGCGACCCAGCTCATGCGCTGGACGCTGTTCCCCGTCATCACGATCGTGCTCGGCCTGAGCGTGCGGCACGTGGCGCTGGCGATGAAGGCTTTGACCGCAACGCGTTCGAACGGTGCGACGGCGACTGAGTCGCTCGAGCGCGCTGGGGACAGCGCGCTCCACCTACGGCATGACTATCGCCTCGTCGGCCTCGCCGGCAGCGCGGCGCTGATCGTGCTCGGCCTGATCCTCGGGGCGTTCATCCGCGGCTCGAACACGCTCGTGCCCGGACACTACCACGCCGCGATCGGCGCGGTGACGCTGGCGCTCATGACGGCGGCGTATGAATTTTGCGCGCTGACCTCGGCGGCGGACGCGGTGCAGCGCGCCCTGCGCGGCGCGAAATTGCAGCTCCTCACCTTCGGCGTCGGCCAGGCGGTGTTCGCCGTCGGCTTCGGCCTCGCCGGCGTCTACGGCCTCGGGCGCAAGCAATACGGCGCCGAGCAGCACGTGCGCACGCTGGGCGAATACCTCGGCCTCGGCGTCATGGGCGTCGGCGGGATCCTCGCCGTCGCCGGCGGCCTGCTCTTCCTCGCGGCGATGCTGCGCTGCGCGGCGTCGTGGCGCGCACGGACCGCGAACCCGGTTTCCTGATCACACCCACCCATGAAAAACGACCAAGACATCCATCCGTGGCAGAAGCTCCTGGACAACCCCTGGCTCCTGCTCGCCCTCGGCGTCATCGTGCCGTTCCTCTCCTACACCGCGTGGGGTTGGATCGAGCTGCTGATGACGAAGCCCGCGTTGCTCCCCTGAACTCCCCCTGCCCATGAGCCTCCGTCCCCTCACCTCCCCCTGGTTCCACGCGCCGGCCGGCCACGAAAAACTGTGGCTCGGCGTCGCCGTGCTGTGGTGCTTCGTGATGTCGCTGATGATGCCCTACTGGCATTTCCGCGGCAAACAGAACAGCCGCGGCGAAGCCTACACGGTCAAGCCCGCCGACTTCCTCGCGCGCACCGAACAGTTCGTCGCGGCGAACCGCGTCGGCACGTTCAAGAATCCCGTCGACAACGCGTTCCTCACCGAACTCCCCATCGTCGAGCCCGCGCCCGGCGGCGACGCCTACCTCGTCGCGCGCATGTGGCAGTGGTATCCGGCGCTGCGCCTGCGCGTCGGCGAGACCTACCGCCTGCACATGTCGGCGCTCGACCTGCAGCACGGCTTCTCGCTCCAGCCGCTGAACATGAACTTCCATGTCCTGCCCGGCTACGACCACGTCATCACCATCACGCCCACCTCGAAGGGCGAGTTCACCATCGTGTGCAACGAATTCTGCGGCATCGGCCACCACGCCATGACCGGAAAGATCTTCGTCGAATAACCGGCCTCCCTCTCCCGCCATGACCACCGCCACCGCCACCTTCCCCGCCTCGGGCGACGACTCGCACTCGCTCGACGCCGCCGGCGCGCCCAAGCGCGTCTGCGCCACCACCGGACTCAACGTCTGCCTCGGCGCCCAGCGCTTCATCAAGCTCAACGCCGTCGCCGCCGTCGTGTGCCTCCTTATCGGCGGCATCGCCGCGCTGCTGCTCGCGCTCACGCGCTGGCAGACCGTGCACCTGCTGCCCGTCGACTGGTTCTACCGCGTGCTCACCCTGCACGGCATGAACATGCTGATCCACTGGATCCTGTTCTTCGAGGTCGCCGTCCTCTACTTCGCCTGCACGACGCCGCTCAACGCCAGGCTCTACTCGCGCAAGGTCGCGTGGGTGTCCTTCGCGCTGATGTTCACCGGCGCCGTGATGGTGAACGTCGTCATCCTCGCCGGCAAAGCCGACGTGCTCATGACGTCGTATCTCCCGCTCGTCGCGCACCCGGGCTTCTACCTCGGCATCATCCTCGTCGCCGTCGGCACGCTCATCGCGGTGTTCAACTTCTTCGCCACGCTCTGGGTCGCGAAACGCGACCGGGCCTACGAGGGCTCGATGCCGCTCGTGACCTTCGGCGCCACCGCCGCGGCGATCATCGCCGTCGTCACGCTGCTGCACGGCGCGTTGGTCATGATCCCGACCTTCACCTACTCGATGGGCTGGACCGCCGAGCCCGACCCGGCCTGGTATCGCCTCATCTGGTGGGGCCTCGGCCACCAGTCGCAGCAGGTCAACGTCTGCGCGATGGTCGCGGTCTGGTACCTCATCGGCAACATCACCACCGGCGCGCGCCCGATCAACGAGGCGGTCTGCCGCACGGCCTTCGCGCTCTACGTGCTCTTCATCAACCTCGCCTCTGCCCACCACCTCCTCGTGGACCCGGGCGTGGGGGCGACGTGGAAGATCTGGAACACCTCCTACGCGATGTACCTCGCCGTGCTGGCGTCGATGGTCCACGGCTTCACCGTGCCGGCGGGCATCGAGGTCGCGATGCGCGAGAAGGGCTACACGCGCGGCCTCTTCGGCTGGGTCACGGCGCTGCCGTGGAAGAACCCGGCGTTCTCCGCCGCCGCGTTGTCCGTCGTGATCTTCGGCTTCATCGGCGGCATCACGGGCGTCACGCTCGGCACGCAGCAGATCAACATCATCGCGCACAACACGCTGCGCATCCCCGGCCACTTCCACGCCACCGTCGTCGGCGGCACGTCGCTGGCCTTCATGGGCCTCGCCTACTACGTCATCCCGCTGTTCTTCCAGCGCGACTTCATCGGCCGCGGGTGGGCGCGCGTGCAGCCGTGGCTCTTCGCCGCGGGCATCACGATGCTGTCGTTCGGCATGTCGTTCGCCGGCTCGATGGGTGTCTCGCGCCGCTCGTGGGACATCGACGCGCAGGGCATCTACAGCGCCGCCGCGCATCTCTGGCTCGGCCTCGTCGGCATCGGCGGCATCCTCGCCTTCACCAGCCTGCTCATCTTTGTGCTCCTCTGCGTCGGCACGCTGCTCTTCGGCCGGAAGACCGAGGGCCGCGCCATGGCCGACTGGGGCACGGTGAAGCCGCTGGCCGGCTTCAAGGACGGCTCGCTCGCCCACGACCACTACGCGACCAAGGGCACGATCATCCTCACCCTCGTGTTCCTCGCCTGCTTCGCGGTCTATTACTTCGCGAATTGGAAGGCGCTGGCCGACGTCTGGCCGGTGCGCTGATCCGC
>CAYYVB010000231.1:0-3825 GCA_964475035.1 uncultured Opitutaceae bacterium
CCGTCATCCGGCTCAACCTCGACGAGGTCAAGGCGCGCAACCTCTCCTTCGCGCATGCGGAGTTCGGCGATGCGGAAAAACTGTTTCCGGGCCAGACCGTCTATGCCGTCGGCACGCCGCATGGTCTCACGCGCACTGTCACGCGCGGCATCATCTCGAACCATCGCCGCTACTTTGAGGACTCGCGTGCCGTGCGCGGTTACGAGACCGGCTCGTTCAACACCTGGCTCCAGACGGACGCCGCGATCAACCCCGGCAACAGCGGCGGCCCGCTCGTGACCGAGGACGGACGCGTCGTCGGCATCAACTCCCGCAGCTACATCGGCGCCGACAACCTCAGTTTCGCCATCCCGTCGACCGTGGCGCGCCGCGTGGCTGACACGCTCGTGCGCGAAGGCCGCGTCACGCGCAGCTACCTCGGCCTGCGTCCGCGCGACATGCAGGACTTCGAGTCGTTCTACGCGCTCGCGGCCAACACCGGCCTGCTGGTCGACAGCGTCGATGTCGGCTCGCCTGCCGCCGCCGCCGGCCTGCGTCCGGGTGACATCGTGCTCGCGCTCAACGGCGAGAAAGTCGACGGCCGCTTCCCCGAGTTGCTGCCGCCGATCCAGAACCGCATCGCCAGCCTGCCCGTCGGCTCGACCGTCCGCCTCTCCGTCAAGCGCGGCGGCCAGACGCTCGACCTCAGCGCCGTGACCGAACGCCTCGAAAGCCGCGTCGGCGAGGAGTGGGCTTTCGAAAAATGGGGCCTGAGCGTGCGCGAGGTGTCGCGCAGCTTCGCGCGCGAGAACCAGCTGCCCGACGCCAACGGCCTGCTCGTCATCGGCGTGCAACCGGGCTTCCCGGCGGCCGTCGCCGGACTCGCGCGCGGCGACATCCTCACGAAAGCCGGTGGCGAGACCATTGACGGACTCGAGCTGCTCAAGTCACTCTACACCGCTTACGAGGCCAAGCCCGAGCCCGTGCTCGTCGAAGCCCAGCGCAACCGCCGCATCACGCTCTACGTCCTGAAACCATGATTTCCCTCCGCCGCGCGCTCGCGCCGCTTCTCGCTTTTCTTCTGCCCGTTGCGGCCGCCGCCGTCGAGATCGCCGAACTTCTGCCCGAGCGGCTCGCGTCGGTCGTCGCGATTGAATTCACGATCCAGACGGAGATCGACCGCCGCCAGATCGTCATCAGCGGTTCCGTGATCGATGCCGACGGCACGATCGTCATGTCGGGTTCGGCGATCCCGCCGGGTTACGCGCCGGATCAGTTGCGCGACTTCAAGCTTTACCGCGCCGCCTCCTCGGACTCGTCGCCGGCGACCTACCTCGGCGTCGATCCGTTAACCGGGTTTCATTTCGTGCGCGCCGACGACCCCGCGGTGCGCGCCGCGCTGCGCCCGATCACAGCCTACGCCACCGCGCCCGCGCCGCGTCTCGGCGAGGAACTCTGGGGCATCGGCCTGCGCGGCAAGGACGAGGATTTCATGCCCTACGCGCTCAGCGGCCGCGTCGCGATCGTCACGCGCCTGCCCAACACCACCGCCATCGCGCAACACGACCTCGCCGCGCCGGGGCTGCCGGTCTTCGACGCCGCGGGCCGGCTCGCGGGACTCGCATTGAATTCGTTCGGCCAGAACTTCCTCCTCTTCTCGCGCAACCAGCACGGCAACCCGGTCATGCTCGTGAACGCCGAAGAAAGCAGCGTCGTGCTGCTCGCGGACGAGTTGCTGCCATTCTTGCGCCGCGTGCCGACGAACCTCGCCGGCCGACCCATCGCGTGGGTCGGCATCGCCGGTCTGCAACCGGTCGATCCCGAGGTCGCGAAGCTGCTCAAGCTCGACGGCCGCCCCGGCCTCGTGGTCAGCGATCTGATCGAGGGCGGACCCGCCGCGCAGGCGGGGTTGCAGGACCGCGACATCCTGCTCGCCGTCGACGGACAACCCTTGCCGCGTATGAAGCCCGACCGCGTCGTCGTCGGCTGGTTCGGCCAGGAAATCCTCCGCCGCGCGCCGGGCGAGCGAGTCACGCTTACGATTTTGCGCGGCACGGCGCAACAGGATGTCGTGCTGACCATTGCCGACGAACCGAAGACCGTGCGTGAGGCGGGCCGGCGCTACTTCGACCGACTCGGTCTCACGGCGCGCGAGTTTCTCGTCGCCGACCGCATGTTGCACCGCGCCACGGCCGGCGAGGAGGCCGGGGTCGTCGCCCATTTCGTCAAACCCAACAGCCCCGTCGCCGTCGCCGGCCTGCGGCCCGACGATTGGATCCGCGAGATCGACGGCGTCGAGGTGCGCGATTTCGCCGACGCAACGGAGAAGCTCGCCGCCATCGAGGCCGACGCGAAGCGTGCGGAATTCGTATTGCTCACGCGCCGCGGCGGAGAGACGCAGGTGCTGCGCGTAAAGCTCAATTGATATGTTCACCGGAATCATCGAGGAAGTCGGCCAAGTCGTCTCGTTCGCCCGCGGCGACGCGGCGTGGTCGCTGCAGGTCGCCGCGCGCATCGTGCCGGCGGACGTGAAGCTCGGCGACAGCGTCGCCGTCAACGGCTGCTGCCTCACCGTCGTGCGCCACGACGCGGGCCACCTGTGGTTCGACGTGCTCGAGGAAACGCGCCGACTGACGAGCTTCAGCGAACTCCGGCCCGGCTCCGCCGTGAACCTCGAGCGCAGCCTGCAGCCCGCGGGGCGCATGGGCGGACACTTCGTCACTGGTCACGTCGACGCGCTCGGTCGCGTCGAGGTCTTCGAGCCGCGCGGCAAGGATCACTATCTCAAGGTCAGCGTGCCGGCCGGACTCGGGCGTTATCTCGTCTACAAGGGCAGCATCGCGCTCGACGGCATTTCGCTCACGGTCGCCGAGACCGAGGGCGACACGCTCGCCGTGTGGCTGATCCCGCACACGCTTGCGGCGACGAATCTCCGTGAGAAGCAGCCCGGCAGCGGCATCAACCTCGAGTTCGATCTGCTCGCCAAATACGTTGAAAAACTCGTCGCCTCCCGCTGACCGATGAACGTCCGCGAACATCTCCTCGCGCTCAACGACGAGCTCAAGCGCCTGAAAGGCGAGGGGAGTCGCGCTGTCTCGGTTTCAGACGGCAGCATCGCCGGCTTGCGCGCCGCCGTGGAGCACGCGCGCGCCGAGGTCGCAGCCTTGAACGGCGGCGCCGCTTCGAACGCTTCGACCGATTCGATTGCAACGCCGGCACCAGTCATCGAGCGCGCGACAAGCGTGCAAGAGGCCCCGTCCGCGTCTGCAGCCTTCGTGCTGCCTGTCCCACCACCAGCGACGAAGCCGGCGCGCGCGCCCGCACCCTCGCTCGGTCCGGCGCCGGTGATCGAGTTGCCCGCGGGCGCGAAGCGCGAGCGCTGGGAGGCGTTGCGCGCGCGCGTGCTCGGCGATCCGGTCTGCGCGGCGCAGGTCTATCCGGGCAAAAAGATCGTCTTCGGCGTCGGCGATATCGACGCGCGCATCATGTTCATCGGCGAGGCGCCGGGCGCGGACGAAGAGGAGCTGGGCGAACCGTTCGTCGGCCGCGCCGGGCAGTTGCTCAACCGCATGATCAAGGCGATGAGCCTCGAGCGGGAGCAGGTTTACATCGGCAACATCCTCAACTGGCGGCCCGCGATGGGCACGCGCAGCGCCGACGGATTTCAGACCGGCAACCGCCCGCCGACGGCGGAGGAGATGGCGTATTGCCTGCCGTTCATTCGCGCGCAGATCGACGTCATCCAGCCGCGCGTGCTCGTCGCGCTCGGCAAGACCGCTGTCGACGGCCTGCTCGGTGCGGAGCGTTTCAAAACGATGGGCGCGGCGCGCGGCGCGTGGCACGACT
>CAYYVB010000231.1:3835-5748 GCA_964475035.1 uncultured Opitutaceae bacterium
GCGCGCCGAAATGCCGATCAACGAGAAGCAGCGCGGCTATTTCCTGAAGTGAGGCGAACGCCCGCGCGGCTCAGCGCACGTTCGCGTAGGCGCTGACGACAATCTCGGCGCCGTTGGCGGCGGTGCCTTTGAGGCGAAGCGCGGCGTTCGCGACGACATCGGTGCGCTTCGGCGCGACGTGCAGGCGGTAATGTCTTCCGCGGTCGACGGTCTCGAAGCGCACGTCGAACGCGTCGTTGGTCGCGAAGGTCTCGGTGAAATCGATCCGCACTCCGTCGGCGACGCGCACGTCGACGGTTTGTTCGCTGACCGCTGCGCCGAGCGGCCACTCGAGCTGACGCGGCGTGACGAGCGCGGGTTCGGCGACCTCGATCGCGACACTGAGTTTCTGCGGCGGACCGTCGTCGGTCACGACCGTCACGGCGCGCTGGTAGAGACCATAGCGGTCGCCGACCGTGAAGCGCGCGGTGATGAGACCGGCTTCGCCGGGTTGGTAAGTGGTTTTGTCCGTCGCGGCGGCGAGGCAGTCGCAGTTGGTCTGCACGCTGCGGATGGTGACGGGCTTGTCGCCGGTGTTGCGAAACGCGAACGCCACATCGAGAGTCGTCTGCAGCGGCGCGGTCGTCCCCGTGAAGGAATGCGAGACCCACTCAAGCGCCGCGGTGGCCGGCGAAGCGGCGAGGACGACTACGAGCAGCAGGCAGGGCAGGGCGGCGAGCGATCGCATGGCCGGTTCAGCGGATGCGCGCAGCTTCGAGAGCGGATTGCACGCGCGCGAAGGCGGCGGCGAGTTCCGGCTCCAGACTGGCGGCGGTCGCCAGATCTCCGCCGCGCGAGGCCTGCTCGATTGCGTAGGCGCATTGGGCGAGTGCTGCTGCGCCGAAATTTCCGGCACTGCCCTTGATGCTGTGTGCGGCCCGCATCACTCCCGGTGCGTCCGCCTTGGCCAGGCCGCTGCGGATTTCTTCCACCCGCGCCGGTGTATCGGTCAGGAAGATGTCGATCAGTTCATTGAAGAACTGACCGCCGTCTTCAGGGGAGACAGCCTGGAGAGCGGCGATAGCTTCGGGGTCCAATACGGGTTCGTCCGACATGACGGTTGGTGACGTCTCATATCTGCCTGCGGAAGCGAGTTACGCAAGCGCGATGCCGGCCTCACTTTCGACGTATCATAAAATCCAGATATGTTGATAATCTACTTGCCGGAGGTCGGTTCGGGGCCTTTCTTGGGCGCTTATGGCAAATACCTTTGTGTTCTCCTCCGAGTCGGTGGGCGAAGGCCACCCCGACAAAGTCGCCGATCTCATTTCGGACAGCGTCCTCGACGCCTGCCTGAAACTCGACCGCACCAGCCGCGTGGCGTGCGAGACGTTCGTGAAGTCGAACATCGTCGTCGTCGGCGGCGAGATCACCATCCCGAAGCTGCAGGACCCCAAGAAGGGCACCACCAAGCCGCTCGAGGAAGCCATCAACCTCGGCAAAATCATCCGCGACGCCATTCGCGACATCGGCTACGTGAACGACGACGACGTCTTTCACGCCGACAAGGTTTTCATCAACAACTACCTCACCGCCCAGTCGCCCGACATCGCGCAAGGTGTCGACGCCAAGAAGGCCGAAGGCAAGAAGACCGCCGAACAGGGCGCCGGCGACCAAGGCATCATGTTCGGCTACGCGTGCAACGAGACGCCCGAGCTGATGCCGACGCCGATCATGTTCGCCCACCGCCTCGGCCGCGAGCTGACCAAGGTCCGCAAGTCGGGCGCCGTCAATTGGCTCCGTCCTGACGCGAAGACGCAGGTCTCCGTTCGCTACCAGAACGACAAGCCCGTCGAGGTCGTGAACGTCGTCATCTCCACGCAGCACACCGCCGACGTGAAGCACGCGACGATTGAAAAGTTCCTAATCGAGAA
>CAYYVB010000232.1:0-5739 GCA_964475035.1 uncultured Opitutaceae bacterium
TCGCCTCGGCGGCGCGGTTGATCGACGTGCGCCACTTCTGGCGCAGCAGGCACAGGATCGCCGAGATCAGCGTGCCGGCGTGGCCGATGCCGATCCAGAACACAAAGTTGACGATGTCCCACGCCCAGTTGACCGGGTTGGCGTGACCCCAGACACCGACGCCGGTGCCGACGAGGTAGATGAGGCCGGCGACGGTAAACGACGCGACGAAGGCTGCGACGCCGAAGAGATACCACCACCAGGTCGGCGTGGGCCCTTCAACGAGGCCGCAGATCTTGTCGGTGATCCACTTGAAGTCGCGGTGGTTCTCGACGAGCGGAGCGCGCGGCAGGACCGCGGGCTTGACCTCGGCGAGGATCGGGTGAGCGGGATGCTCGGCGGAGTGCGCGCCCATTAGTGCTTCCCTCCGTTGTGGCCCTCGCCGTGGGAGACGTGGTTCTTGTTGTTATACTCGACCCGGCTGAGCGGGAGAGCGTGATAGTCCGGCATGTGCGGGTTGGGATTGCGGAGCTTGCCGAGGTAGGTGAGGCGCGGGCGGACGTTGAGGTAGCCGAGCACCGCGTAATCGCGCTCCTGGGCCTTGAGCTGGGAGACCTTGCTGGCCGGGTCCTTGATGTTGCCGAACTCGATGGCGTCGACGGGGCAGACCTGCTGGCAGGCGACCTTGAACGAGCCGTCGGGGATCTCGACGTCGCCGGAGGTGCCGGCCTTCCGCTTTTGCGCGATCTTGGCCTGTTGGATGCGCTGCACGCAGAACGTGCACTTCTCCATCACGCCGCGCATGCGCACGGAGACGTCGGGGTTCTTCACCATCTTCACGAGCTCCGGCACATCCTTCTGATGGCCGAGCGGACCCATGTAGAGCGCGTCGGTGGCGCGCTTGTTGTAGTCGAAATAATTGAACCGGCGGACCTTGTAGGGGCAGTTGTTGGCGCAGTAACGCGTGCCGATGCAGCGGTTGTAGGCCATGACGTTGAGGCCTTCGTCGTCGTGCACGGTGGCGTTGACGGGGCACACGGTCTCGCAGGGCGCGGTCTCGCAGTGCTGGCAGGTCATCGGCTGGACGACGGCCTGCGGATCCTCGGGGAGCTCCTTGTTGCCCTCGCCACCGAAGGCGGCGGCGTCGGCCTTGCCGTCGGAGTAGTAGCGGTCGAGGCGGATCCAGTGCATCTCGCGGCCGCGCATGACCTGGTCGCGGCCGACGATCGGGATGTTGTTCTCCGCCTGGCAGGCGATGACGCAGGCGTTGCAGCCGAGGCAGGTGTTGAGGTCGATCGACATGCCCCACTGGTGCACGCCGTCGAAGTTCGGGTGCTCGTAGAGCGAGTTGCCGCGCGGGGTCTCGACCGCCTTCTGGGCGAGCGGCATGTCCTTGTCCTTGCCGTAGACGGGCGGCGTGTGGGACTCCATGCCGATGCCGGCGACGAAGGCGGGGTTCTTCTGGAACTCGTCGTGGTTGGCCTCGCGCACGATGTCGCGGCCTTCCATCGACCAGTGCTCCTGCGTGTTGGCGAGCTTCTGGCGCTCGCCGGTCAGGGTGAGCTTCACGCCGGTGGCGCAGCCCATCGCGCCGCTGGTGCGGACGGGATAGGCGTTGAAGCCGGCGCCCGTGCCGACGCGGCCGGAGGCGGTGCGGCCGTAGCCGAGCGGGAGGACGATGGAGTAATTGGCGAGACCGGGCTGGATGTGCAGCGGGCCGCGGACCTTGCGGCCGCCGATTTCAATCTCGGCGATCGGGGCGTCTTCCTTGCCGCGGTTGAACTCGGCGTTCTCGACGCGCGCGACCTGGAGCTTGGTGCCGGCGGGATAGACGCCGATCTCCTTCGCGAGGCGAGGGGAGATGAGGATGGCGTTGTCCCAGGAGATCTTGGTGATCGGGTCCGGGCATTCCTGCAACCAGCCGTTGTTGGCGAAGCGGCCGTCGTCGACCTTGTGGTCGGTGGCGAACACGGCCTCGAGGTTGTCGCGAGAGAGCGGCGCGGCGGCGGGCGCGTCGCGGAGGACGGCGGCGGCGCGGGCGGCGTTGAAGGACACGCGGGCGACCGGGTAGGCCGAGCCGGCGAGCACGCCGTCGTGGAGGAATTTCTCGAAGGCCTTCTTGTCGCCGCCGGTGAAGCCACCGATCGTCGTGTAGACCTGCGCGTAGGCGTCGGGCGATTCCTCGCCGGCGAGGCGGGCGAGCAGCTCGACTTCCATCAGGCCGTCGAAGAGCGGCATGATCATCGGCTGGATCGGCACGATGGTGCCGTCGGCCGTGCGGGCGTCGCCCCAGGACTCGAGGAAGTGCGTGCCGGCGAGGACGGTGCCGGAGAGCGCGGAGGTCTCGTCTTGGTGGTAGCCGTAGCGGACAACCTGCGGGACGGACTTCATCAGCGCGCCGAAATCGAGATCGGCGGGCGCATTGTAGGCCGGGTTGCCGTTGACGATGACGAGCGTCTTGACCGAGCCGGCCTTGATCGCAGCGGCGAGGGCCTGGATGGTCGAGGCCTCGGGGGCGTCGACGGTGACGTAATCGACGGTCGCGCCGACGGCGCCGAGGCGCTCGTTGATCGCGTAGGTGAGGGCGTGGGCCGCGGCGGGCAGGTGAGCGCCGGCGACGACGACGGAGGCGCCGCGGTTCTCGATCAGGTCCTTGGCGCACTCGTCGATCCACTTGGCGTCGACGTCGAGGCCCGCGGCGAGGGCGGCGAAGTCGGTCGTGCCGAGGATGCGGTTGGCGAGCGCGGCGGCGAAGGCCGTCATGTGGCTCGTGGCGAGGCGGAGACGGTGGTCCGCCATGCTGCCGGTGAGCGTGAAGCTGCTCTCGACCGCGTAGAGGCGATTCATCGGGTCCGTCGGCTTGGCGACGCGGCGCGCGGACGCGAAGTCGCGGCTGTAGGACTGGCTGGCGGCCTCGGCGTGGAAGATGTCGGCGTCGAGCGTGAGGACGCGCTTGGCCTTGGCGAAGCGGTAGAGCGGCTTGACGTTGGCGCCGAACGCGGCCTGCGCGGCGGCGAGCGGGGCTTCGTCCTGCACGGGCTCGTATTCGGCCCAGACGGCGCGCGGGAACTTCTTCTTCAACGCCGCGACGAGGCGGGCGCGCGTGGGCGAGCCGGAGCTGTCGGCGAGGAAGGCGAGGCCGTCGCCGGTGCCGGCGTAGGTCTTCGAGATGTTGGCGAGGAGGTCGTTGACCGCGGCGCTGTCGAGGACGCGGCTGCCCTGCGTGTGCTGCATCAGGCGGTCGACGTCATAGAGGTCGAGGACGGCTGCCTGGGCGAGGAGCGTCGTGCCGCCGCCGTGCGGCGCGTAAGACGGATTGCCCTCAAGCTTGGTCGGGCGGCCCTGATGCGTCTCGGCGAGGAGCGGCACCGCGGCTTTGCGCAGCGGCATCGCGGTCGCGTAATAGAGCGGGAGACCGGGGATGGTGTATTCGACGGCCTTGCCATAGGGCAGGATGTTCGACTCCGGGCGACGGCAGCCGGCGAGGCCGATGCCACCGAGCGCGAAAGAGGCGGCCATCAGCTTGACGAACTGGCGGCGGTCGACGCCCTCGATGGACGAGGCGCCCTCGGGGAACTCGCGCGCGAGCTGCGCGCGGAAGCCGGGCGATTCGGCGAGCTCGTCGAGGCTGCGCCAGTAGCGGGGGCCGTTCGAGGGAGCGGCGGGATGGTCAAATTTGCGTTTCATCAGCGGTGGCAGCCGGAGCAGCTTTGCGGGGGCATGATGCGGGCGTGCTCGATGAGCTTTTTGGCTTCATCGAGGCCGCGGGAGTCCGCGAGGCGCGGGGAGTTCAGGTCGAAGACGTCGGATTGCGGGCGGATGTATTTCTCCGGCTCGCGGTGGCAATCGAGGCAGAAGCCCATAGAGTGGGACTTGTCGTGCCAGACGACGTTCATCTCGTTCACCTTGCCGTGGCACTCGACACAGGAGATGCCGCGGGCGACGTGGACGGAGTGGTTGAAGAACACGTAGTCGGGCGCTTGGTGGACCTTCACCCACGGCACGGGCTCGCCGGTCTCGAAGCTCTTGCGCACGGGCTCGAGGAGCGGGCTCGTGGTCTTGATGATCGAGTGGCAGTTCATGCACGTCTGCGCCGGCGGGACGCTGGAGGTGCCGGACTTTTCCACCGAGGTGTGGCAATAGCGGCAATCGAGGCCGAGCTGGCCGGCGTGGAGCGCGTGGTCGAACGGCACGGGCTGGACCGGCTGGTAGCCGACGCGAAGGTATTTCGGCGTCGAGTAGTAGGTGACGGCCGCGGTGGCGGCGCCGCCGAGGAGGAACAGGAAAATCACGATCTGCAGCGGCAGAGCGTTCGCGGATTTCGGGAAGATCTTCGACATGGGTGGCCGGAAGGCGCGCGGAGGCGCAGTTTAGAGGGTGCCGTCCTTGCGCGCGACGGCGCGGGACTCAGGTCGGAGCGTGAGCGCGGGCGTCGCGGGCGCGACCGCCTTGCTGTCGGGATTCGCGAGGGCCTTCGGGAGGAGGCCCGCGGCGGCGATGAGGCCGCCCAATTTGGCAAAAAATGACTTACGCGAACAGTGTTGGCTCACGGTGTGTGTGGTTCGGGGAGCGGCCAGAAAAGGTAGCGCCCCTTACGATGTAAAACAAAAATTCCAGAAGCGTTTGCGGGTCCGCGACTATTAGCACCACGGGGACGGTTTTGCGGGCGCGACTAATCCGTTTGGGGCCGCCTTGGGCGGTCGCTCCCCTGCCCCGCCGCGCCGTCCGGGCGCACCTCAGCGCACGAACTCGCCGTCGCGCATCGGACGGACCTCGTCGCAGCGCTTCGCGATGTCGGGATTGTGCGTGACGAGCACGACGGCCTGGCCGTTTTCCTTGGCGAGCCGCATCAAGAGGCCGAACACGAGCTCGGAGTTCTTCTGGTCGAGATTTCCGGTCGGCTCGTCGGCGAGGATAATGGCCGGCTGGTTGGCCAGCGCGCGCGCGATGGCCACGCGCTGCTGCTCACCGCCGGAGAGCTGCGTGGCGAGACGGTGCGTCTTGTCGCCGAGACCGACATCGCCAAGGAGCGCGCGGGCGCGCTGCGCCATCTGGTCCTCGGGAAGTTTTCCGAGTTTGCGCATCGGCATCATGACGTTCTCCAGCGCCGTGAACTCCTGCATCAGGAAGTGGAACTGGAAGACAAACCCGATGTGCTCGCCGCGCGCGGCCGTGCGCGCGAGGTCGCCGCTGTTCGACATGAGCTGGTCGCGGATCCAGATCGAGCCGTTGTCCGGCTGGTCGAGCAGGCCGAGGAGGTAGAGGAGCGTGGATTTGCCGCAGCCGGACGGGCCGACGATGGCGGTGACGCGCCCTTTGTGCGCCTCGAACGAGACGCCGCGCAGCACGTGCACGCGACCTTCGCCCTGGCCGAGGTAGCGGTGCAGGTTTTCGCAGCGCAGCGCGAGATGGGAGGTGTCGACGACGGCGGTCATTGGGCGGTGCCGCGGATGATGTCACCCGGCTCGAGGCGCGCGGCGCGGCGCGCGGGGAAGAACGCGGCGGTCATGACGATGACGGATGCGGTGACGGTGGCGGCGACGTAGTGCCAGATGGACCACGCGACGACGAAGCTGTCGGTGGTGAAGATGCCGCGGATGCGGATCGGCAGTTTCGAGACGCCGTAGGTGACGCCCGCGCCGAAGATCCAGCCGAGCACGGTGCCCGCGACGAGGACGATGAAGCCGAGCCAGAGGAAGATGCGCGCGATGTCCTGCCGCGTGTAGCCCATCGAGCGGAGGATCGCGATCTCCTTGGTCT
>CAYYVB010000233.1:0-5737 GCA_964475035.1 uncultured Opitutaceae bacterium
GCGCAAGCTGGTCGACTTGGTAGGTCTGGCCGGCGACCTTCTCCGCCGCCTCCTTCACCTTGCTCGACCCGAAGAGCGAACCGAGCGCGGCGCCGAGCTCGACGGCGCGCGTGGCCACGGAGACTTTTTCCGACGCGCGCCGCAGCCCGCGGAACACGCCCTGCCGGCTTATGAACTCGAATTTCCCGTGCGTGCGCTCGAGCGTCCGGTCGAAGGTCGCGCCATCGCCCCGGAAATCCCCCGCGACGATGAACACGCCCTCGATCGTCGGCGGACGGTCGGGCTCAAGCGCCTTCAGCAACGCGCCGAGGTCGAACTCCGAAAGCGTGAACTTCCCGTCGAGATCGTAGGGCCGCTCGGCGCCGGTGAAGCGCAGCCGGGCATCCGCCGCGACGAGGCCGCGCTCGTTGATCGTGCCGGAGAATTTCTCCAGGCGCACCTGCCCCGCCTCGACGACCGCGCGTCCGGTCAACCCCGTTACTTTCCACGCATCGCCGCGCGCCAGCGCCTGCAGGTCGAAATCCACCTGTCCCGCAAAGCCCTGCCAGAACGGCTGCGCATCGGGCGTCACCCGCTGAACCGTCGCCGCCGTCGTCGCCGCACCCGTCGTTGGCGAGGACGTTTCGCCGCCGGGCAACAGCGCCGCCAGCCCGAGCACGTCGAGCAACTCGACCTGCTGGCCGGAAATCGTCGCGGTGAAATCGATTCCGCCGGCCCGGCGCGTCGCTTCCGCCGCCAGCCGCAGGTCGGAGCGCCGGCCGGCGCGGTCAAGCAGCAACGGCGCCTCGAGCGTCAGGCGTCCGCCCGGCGCGAGCGTGGCGCGGACGCTGAGGTTGGCGACCGGCAGCGCCTCCGTCGGCTCACGCGTGACGAGTCCGTTCAAGGTCGCGCGCGCCTCCGCGAGCCAGCCGGCGCCGGTGCGGGCCGCGCGGACCTCGCCGCTCGCGCGACCCGCCGCGAGCGAGCGCAAGGCCGCGAACGCCGGCTGACCGCTCAGCGCGGCAAGCTCGGTGTTGAACGTGACCGCGGCGCGCAGGCCCTCCGCGACGGAAGCCGACGCCTCGGCGCCCAGCGTGGCGAGCAGCCGCCCGGCCGCGTCGTTCACCTGCATCTGTCCGGCGGAAAGTTTCCACTCGCGCATCCCGCCGAATTCCGCGGTCGGCGCGGCCGTGAGCGTGAGTCCCTCGACCGCCGCACGGCCGCCCTCGCTGAAGCCGAGGCCCGTGACGCGCAGCGGCGCCGCGCCGCGCAACACCACGCCGGTCCCCTGCCCGCTCAAGGCCAACTCCACCGGCTCCACCGTGCCGCGCCACGGACCGCGCAGCGCCGCGAGCGGCAGATCCTCGATCCGCCAGCCGCCGGTGACGACACGCAGGAGCGTGGCACCTTCCGCGCCGCCGGCCGCGAGCCGGCGCTGGACAAGGTCGACCGCGAACGGTTGCACACTCGCAACCTCGACGAGCCGGCGGCCGGCGCCGTCGGACAATTCGCCGCGGAGCGTGCGCAGTTCGACCCGCGCAGGCGTGGCGGCGGCGTCGACTTCGCCGGCCACGCGCACCGCGCCGACGCCGAAAGGCGCCAGCAACGTCGGGAGATCGGCGCGCAGCGAGCCGCGCACGACGGCGGGAGTATCGCCGGTGAACGGCAGTTGCACCACGACGCCGCCTTGCACTCGGTCGCCGGTCGCGGCGCGGAAATTCAGCTCGGCCACCTCGACCCGCGCGAGTCCGGGCGCGATGGCGCCGTGCAGCAGCAGCGCCAGCTCCGCGCGTTCGACGAGCAACCGTCCGTCGCGGACGAGCGTGAGCGTATCGAAACGCAGCGGCGCCACCGAGCGGAGGCGCAACTCATCGCTGCCGTTGGTGAGCGCGAATTCGCCCGACACGCCGCCGCCGGAGACGTCGATCTCGCGGATGAACGGCCGCACCCACGCGAGCGGCAGACGATGCAAGGTCAGCCGGCCGACCTCGCCGGTAGCGGGACCGCCGAGCTGGAGCTGGCGCGTGCGACGGTCGATGGCGATGGCGCGCTCGGTCGCGAGGTCCAGCACGGGCGCGGCGCCGTCGAGTTCGAACCGCAGCCGCTCGACGCGCGTGACGCCGGCGGCGTCGGCGACGTCGAAGGCCGCGGAGAAGCGCAGCGCCCCGAGCGGACGCAGCGCGGGTTCGAGCGTCTCGAGGGCGGCCACATCGCCCTTCAGGTCGCCGGAGAGCGCGACGGCGCCGTCGGCGGGCGCGAACGTGAAGCGGCCGCGGCCGTCGAGGGCGAAGCGCGGCAGCGCGCCGCCGAGGAAGAACGGTTCCACCTGCGCCGTGCGGGCCTGGACCGACCACTCGCCCGCGAAGGGTGCGGTCGCGGCGGGTTGCCGCGCGTGCACGCGCACGAGATTTTCCCCGGCGCCCTGGCGCACGGTGTCGAGCGATAGCGTGTAGTCGGCCGCGCCGCCGTCGGTCGCGAGCGCGGCGGCGAGTTGGAGCCGCGGCGCGTCGGTGAGCGCCGGACCCGAGGCGTCGACCGTGGCGGCGAGTTGCACGCGGTCGAAGGAGCGTTGCGCGGTCTGGCGGAGCCTGAGTTCGCCGCCGGCGCGGAGCGCGTTGACGCGCGCGCCGGGCGTGGCGTCGTCGACCGCGAGTTGAAAACGAATCGTGCCCTCGGCGCCGGGGGCGAGGCCGCCGCCTTCGACGGTGAAGGTCGCGGGCAGCGCGGCGGCGTCGGCCGGACCGGGCAGCAGCACGCGGCCGCGGAGGTCGAGGCGGTCGAGCACGAGGCCGAAGGGCAGCTCGATCTGCGCCACGGCGCCCGGCGCGGCGGCGGGAGCCCCGGCGGCGCCGGCGCCGGCCTGACCGGACGTGAGGCGCGAGACATCGACGACGAGTCCGGCCGCCTCGAGTTGCGCGAGGTGCAGGGTGCCGGCGGTGAGGTAGCGCCAGAGGGAATAGTCCGCGACGAGGCGATCCGCCGCGAGGTGCAGGCCGCCGCGGGCGACCTTGACGCCGTGCAGTTCGAGGCGTTGCGGGCCGGCAGCGACGCGCGCGAAGTCGACCTGCAGGCCGGGTTGCGCCGACGCGAGGACGCGGCGCAGCGCCCAGCCTTGCACGGCCGGCGTGAGCGCGACGGCCACGAGCAAACCGAGCAAGGTGACCACGGCACCAAGGGAAAGCAGAAGGGGGCGAACCGACTTCATCGGGGGGCGGAAGTGCGACAGGGAGACGCGGCCGGGGTTGCGGATATTCTCGCGAAAAAAAGCCGCGTGGCGAGGGGCGACGCGGCGGGAGGAGTTATTCGTGGGCGCGGGAGTGGGCCGCGGACGGGAATTTTGGGAGGCCGGCTGAAGCCGGCCCTGCCTTAACGGCGGGATTCAATCTCCTCGTCGGGAAGGCCCATGGCGCGGCGAACGGCGGCGTGGGCGATGTTGTAGCGGTAGAAGGCCTCGACTTGGTTCAGGCGCGCGGTGGTGAGGTCGTTGCGGGCCTGCAGCACATCGAGCTGCGTCGCAGTGCCGGCGGAGTAGCGGGCGTCCGCGAGACGGACGGCTTCCTCGGCCTGCTCGACGACGCGCTTGGACGCGCTCGCGAGCTCATCGGCTTCCTGGAGCGAGGAGAGCGCGCGGCGGACCTCGACGGAGACGTCGAGCTCGGCCTCCTCGTAGGCGAGGCGGGCCTGGGCGAGCTGGGAGCGGGCCTGGACGACGCGGCCGGCGGTGGCGCGGCCGTCGAAGATGTTCCAGGACGACTGCAGGCCGATGGTCCAGCCGTCACGGGCGTCGGAGAAGCGGTTCGAGCCGGCGGCCTTGCGCCAGTCGTAGCTGCCGACGAGCGCGAGGTCGGGATGATAGTCGGAGCGGCGCAGCGTGACGTTCTGCTCGGCGGCCTCCTCGAGGCGGCGGAGGCGGAGGAGGTCGGGGCGGCGGGACTTGGCGGTGGCGAGGGACGAGGCGAGTTCGAAGCTCACCGGCGCATAGTCGAGCGAGCCGACGAAGTCGGGGATCTTGCCGACGTTGGCGCCGTCGCTGGTGGTGAAACCGAGGGCCTGGCGGAGCTCCTCGATGGCGAGGCGGTAGTTGTTGCGCGCGTTGATGAGCGGGGCCTGGGCGTTGGCGAGGGCGACCTCGGCGCGGAGGACTTCGAAATTCGACACGGTGCCGGCCTCGTAGCGATTGCGGACGTCCTGCAATTGGCGCTGGAGGAGTTCGACGCTCTGTTCCTGGACCTTGATACGCTCGCGGGAAACGAGGACGTTGTAGAAGCGTGTGCGGACGTCGAGGAGCGCGGCGTCGATGATCGCCTGGAGCTGGAGCGTCGCGGCTTCGAGGGCGAGGCGCTGGGCCTGGACGCCGGCCGTAACGCCACCGCCCGAGTAGAGGACTTGGCGCGCGGTGATGCCGAGGTTCCAGTTGCGGTCGTCGCCGGTGCCGGAGATCTCGTCGTCGAGCGCCGAGTAGCCGGCGGAGGCGGAGACGGTCGGGATCTGCGCGGAACGGACCTCGAGGAGGACGCCCTCCTGCTGACGAATACGTTCCTTGGCGGCGCGGATGGCGAAGTTGTTGTCGAGCGCGAAGGCGATGGCGTAGGCGAGGTTGAGCTCGTCGGGCACCGCGAAGGCGGGATCGGGCTGGCCGTCCGGAACGAACGGCGGCGTTTGCGCAATGGCGGGGGCGGCGAGGGCCGCGGTAACCGCGAGGACGGAGGTCAGGCGCTGGAACGATTTCATGAAGGGGAAAGGAAAGTTACTTGGCCGGGACAGGTTCCGCAACCGCGGTTTGGGCGGCGCGGGCGGCGACGGCTTGATGATCCTTCGCGATAAGCATGTAGAACGCCGGCACGACGAAGAGGGTGAAAACCGTGCCGACCGCCATGCCGACGACGAGGACCCAGCCGATGGAATTGCGGGCGGCGGCGCCCGGGCCGGTGACGAAGATGAGCATCATGTGACCGAACACCGTGGCGGCGGAGGTCATGAGCACGGGCCGGAGGCGCGTGGCGGCGGCGCGGCGGATGGCCTCAACCTTGGCGACGCCTTCCTCCTGCAGCGTGTTGGCGAACTCGACGATGAGGATGCCGTTCTTCGCGATCAGGCCGACGAGCGTGATGAGGCCGATCTGCGAGTAGATGTTGAGCGAGGTCTTCCAGAGGAAGATCGGCAGCATCGCGCCGAAGAAGGCCAGCGGCACGGAGCCGAGCAGGATGATGAACGGATCGCGGAAGCTGTTGAACTGCGCCGCGAGCACGAGGAAGATCAGGATGAGCGCGAGGACGGCGGCCTTCCAGAGCGCCTCGCCCTCGTTGCGGAGCTGGCGCGACTGGCCGCCGTAATCGATGGAGTAGCCGGGCGGGAGGATCTCGGCGGCCTTCTCCTCGAGCTTCTTCAGCGCCTGGTCGATGCTCGGGCCGACGCCGGTGATCTTGACGGAGTTGAGCTGCTGGAAGCGGTTGAGCGTGCGCGGCTGGACTGTCTCCTTGAGCGTGGCGATGGTGGAGAGCGGGATGAGCTGACCGTGCGGGCCGCGAACGTGGTAATCGAGGAGCTGGTCGGGATTGAGCCGCTCGCCGCGCTCGACCTGCGGGATGACGCGGTAGCTGCGGCCCTCGTTGATGAAGCGGTTGACGTAGCCGCCACCGAGCATCGAACCGAGGTCGCGGGCGACGTCGCTGAGGCTGAGGCCCATCGCGGCGACCTTGTCCTTGTCGATCTCGATCTCGACCTGCGGGAGGTCGAACTTCAGGTCGGAGTCGGCGAA
>CAYYVB010000234.1:0-5721 GCA_964475035.1 uncultured Opitutaceae bacterium
GGCGTCACCAGGTGAGGTTGCGCTTGCGCGTGAAGATCACCATCGGGCGCTTCGCGAGCAGGCTGAACAGCGGCGGCAGGAGCAGGATGCCGGAGTTGACCAAGGCCAGTTCGCCACCACCGCCGAGCAGCCAGTTGAACGGCAACAGCAGCAGCGCATAGACGGTCAGGAACATGCGCGGCGTCGGAATGACCGGATTGATCGCGCAGACGAGCAGAAAGGCCATCGCGCCGGAGAAGTAATTCCCCATGCCGATGCTCAAGCCGAGGGCGAAGAAGATCGCGGCGAAAAACGTGATGCGCTGGCGAAAGCGAGTTGTCTGGATGATGAAGGCCACGGTGCTGGCGGCGACACAGAGCCAGAACATCGCCTTGTGCGCGTCGGGGCCGACCGCCGTGAAGCTGAAGCTCCACAACGCCGCCGCGCCCGCGAAGCCGCGCAGGTAATCGAGATGGTTGCGCGGCTTGCCTAGCTCGCGCCGCAGCTTGACCGACTTGTCGTCCGGGTCGTTCGCCCCGTCCTGGGCGAATTTCTCCAGCGCCTCCCGGTGCCGGCGTTTCTTCGAGTGCCACTTGCCCAGCCGCAGCAGATGCCGGGGATACCAGAGCATCAGCAGCGCGAAGGCGAGATAGAGCCAGTGGACCTGCAGGCCGTTTTCCATGTGTGCGGAGCAATCCAGCCCGCCCGTTCCCGCCTGTCAAAAGCCTTCTGTCTCCAGTTCCCGCTCCAACACGGCGAGACGCTCCACCATCAGGTCCCGCTGGGCCGTCGGGTCGTCCGCCGGCAACCGCGGCACCCAGCCGCGGAGAAACTCCCGCGCCTCGCGCGTCCGGCCCGCCTCGAGCAGCAGCCGCACATGGATGCGCCCCGCGATCCACGGCGCCTCCGGCAACACCGCCGCCCGTCCATAATACTCAATCGCCCGGTCGCGGTCCCGCAGCACCTGCCACGCGAGGTTGCCCGCCTCGACCCAAAGCGCGGGATCGTCGTGCCGGTCCGCATCCAGCCATGCCAGCGCCTCCTCGCCCGCCTCCGCCTGCCAGCGCGCGACGATCGCCGCCGGCGCATCGGGCTCGGCCGCGCGCCGCCACGCGGGGAGGTCGTAGGCGAGCATCCGCGCCGAGTTGACGCGGAAGTAGTCTTGTCCGGGTTGCGCGGCACGCACCGTCGCCAGCCACGCGCGCAGTTCGCGTTCGTCGCGCATTTCCCAAGCGAGATTCGCCTGCAACCAGCCCCAATCAGCCGCCCACACGGCGGTGTGACCCGTCGCCGCCCAGAATTGCCGCGCCGGCTCAACCGACTCGGTGAAAGCCGGCGCGAGCCGGCGCTCGAACAATCCCAGGCCGACTCCCAGTGCGCCGAGCAGGAGCAAACCCATCGCCAGACTGCCACGGTCAGAATTCACGCCGGGAAAAAAGCAGCACGGCCAAGAGGAGATAAGCCGACGACGCCGCGAGCGCATAAACCGCCACGACCGGACCGGCACCGGCTTGGAAAACCGAAAAGTCCGGAATCAGCACATCGAGAGCGTGCCACACTGCGCGCAACCAACCCGAACTGTGTTCCTGTGCGAGGCGCGCGATCGGCGCAAGTTGTCCCGCGCACGCGAACGCGACACTCAAAGCCAGCGCGAGCGGTGCCGAACGCGCGATAACCGCAGCCATTACTACCGCACCGCCCATGATCAGCAACGGCCCGACACCCAACGCGAGGCGCGCTCCTGCGGGACCAAGCGCCGCACTGTGTCCACCGACGGCGAGCACCGTCCCGAGCGCAAGCGCGCACACAACGAGCGCCGCCACGGCGACCAAAGCCAGCACCAGCCAGAGCGACGCCAGCAACTCGGCCCGGCGCACGCCACGCACGAGGAGTAAAGCGACCCGACGCGACTCCAGTCCGCCGTGCAGCAAAGTCGTGCCGATCGCCGCGAGCAGCCCCACCCCGCCCCAGCGCAATCCGAACTCCGCCGCACCGAGCAAGAACCTCGGCTCGTCCCCACCAAAGTGCAGCGAGCGCAAAGCCGAAGCGACGCCGATCAGCGCCGTCATCAGCCCCAGGAATATCCAGCCGATCCGCAGCTGCCACGCCTCGCGCAGCAGCAATTGGGTCACGTGCCAGACATGCCGCGCGCTCATGCCGGCACCTCCGTCAGAAAAACTTTTTCCGCTCCGCCGCGCGCGGCCAGCGCTTCTCCCGTGCCTTGAAACCGCACGCGGCCTCCGACGAGCAGCACGCATCGGTCGCTCTCCATCTCAAGGCGCTGCAGGAAGTGAGTGGTCATCACCACCGCGGCCCCGCGCGCCCGCTCCCCACGTAGCACGCCGGCCAGCAGCGCGACGCCGTGCGGATCGAGCCCATCCGCCGGCTCATCGAGCAGGAGCAAGTCCGGCGCACCGAGCAGCGCCTGCGCGAGCGCAAGACGTTGCTTCATGCCCTTGGAAAATCCGCCCACAGCGCGCGATTCCACCTCCAGCAGGCCGACCCGCGCCAACACGCACCTCGCTTCGGACGCCGCGGAGTTGGCGGCGGCGCCTTGAATCCTTGCCAACGCGGTGAGCCAAGCCAGAGCCGTCTCGCTCGCCGGCAGCGTGAGTTGCTCCGGCAGATAACCGAGCGTGCGTGCACCACGGCGGCAGATGCCGCTGGTGGGTTGGATCAGGCCGGCGGCGAGTTTCAGAATCGTGCTCTTGCCCGAACCGTTCGGGCCGATCAGCGCGCAGATCTCGCCGCGCGCGACTTGCAGCGACACACCATCGAGCGCGCGTTGCCCGTGCCCGCGCCAATCGGTGACGAAATCTTTTGTCACCGACTCGACCTGCAACAGCGGCCCGGCTCCCGAGGCAGTCATCGGATGACAAAGCCCTGGAAACTGCGCGCGCGCCGCTGGCCGTTGCGTTCCACGCGCCGGATATGCCCGACCATCTGCTCTTCGACCGCGGCGACGAAGGCCGCGACCTCGTCCGCCTCGCCCTCGGCCTCGAGCTGCACACGTCCGTCGGGCAGGTTGCGGACGAAGCCTGCGACCTCGAAACCCCTCGCGACCTGCAGTGCCTGGTAGCGGAACCCGACCCCTTGCACCCGTCCGGTGAAATGAACGATCTCGTGATGCACGTCGGGCATCGCGGCATGACAGAGTCCGCCGCCCGGCGGTTCAAATCCAAACCCCGCAAGGACAGGAATTTTAATTGCGCGACCTCCGACCCTGCGCACACTCCCGCCAGCGTCGATTCCGGCGCCGTCCTTTACATGACCAATCACGATTCCGACGGGATGTCCGACAACGACTGGGAAGAGCGCCGCGAGCTCTCTTGGACCGAGGCCGATTGGGAAGCCTACCTTGCCGAGCACGAGACCGCCGTCCGCGACTACCTCCGTCATTACGAACAACTCGCCGAAGCCGGCGACCGCATCGACGAAGTCGCGCGCCGCATGGGTTGGGAGATTCAGGCCGACGAGACTGCTCTCGAAGAGACTGCCGAGGCGCCCGAGCCTTCGTTCGACGAGGATTTCGACCTCTACACCGTGCACCGCAATCCCGTGCACATCGCCACGAAGGCGATCTACCTCAGTCTCCTCGCCAATTGGGAACGCGTCGCCGCCCATCCCGAGCGCATCCATCCGGCGCAGGCGCTCAGCCTGCAAGGCGCGCTTTTCCGCGGACGCGAGCATGCGTTGCAGGCCGTGCAATCGCTCGACATGGGCGACTACGCCCTGGCGATCTGCTTTTTCAAGCGCGCCCTCCGCGAGCTGAACCTGACCCTCTCCCTCCTCGGCGCCGCCCCGGAAACGGGCGGCCCTTTGCTCGCGCGCTACCGCGAATACGCCCAGCCGCGCCTTTTTGATCTCAGGGAGATCTGGCTGCGCGTGATGAATGAGTGCCGCGCCGCCGAGAGCGACTGAAGCCTCGGCCAGCGCTGCGGTGCGCGGATGACAATTCGACGTTGCCCCGCGACTGTCCCGCTGGCGTCCTTGCCGGGCACAACTGAACCATGAACTATTTCCGACTCGCCGTCGTGGCCGGACTCCTGATCGGTCTGGCTCTCACTGGTTGCAACAGCACCAAGACCACCTCCACCGACGTCAAGGAGCCGGCGAAACCGGCCTCGACCGAACGCAAGGAACGCTACCGCCACAGTTCCGTGACCGGCAGCATGTTCCTCGAGAAGAAAAAGGCCCCGACTTCCGAGGCCGACTCGGCCGCTGCGCGCGCCGCGTTCGAGGAAGCCCAACGCCGTGGCATGCGCCCGGTGCGTGACGGCGGCAGCTGAGCCAGCCGCAATTCGCCCAAGCTCCGCGCCGGCTCAACGCCGGCGCTTTTTTTGCGCCCCATAGGAGGCACGGACGCCGCCCGCGACGGCACGGCCGCCTTCGCGGAGCGTCTTGATCTGGTCGCGCAACAGGGCCGCGCGCTCGAATTCGAGCCGGTTGGCCGCCTCCTGCATCTCCTCCTCTAGCTCGGCGATGACCGCGGCGACATCATCGGTGCTCTCCGCGACCGCGGGCTCATTTTGGTCGCGGCCGGTGCCGTCGTAGACGTGCAGACTCGCCTGCGCGGCGCGCTTCACGCTGCGCGGCGTGATGCCATGCGCGGTGTTGTAGGCCATCTGCTTTTCGCGGCGACGCTTCGTTTCCTCGATGGTGCGGCGGATGGATTCCGTCACGACATCGGCGTAGAAAATCACGCGCCCCTTTTCATGCCGCGCCGCGCGACCCGCGGTCTGGAGGAGGCTCGTCTCGCTGCGGAGAAATCCCTCCTTGTCCGCATCAAGGATGGCAACCAACGCGACCTCGGGCAGGTCGAGGCCCTCGCGAAGCAGGTTGATGCCGACGAGCACGTCGAAGTTGCCCTGGCGCAGGTTGCGCAGGATCTCGACGCGCTCGAGGGCGTCGATGTCGGAGTGCAGGTATTCGACTCGGATCTTCGCTTCGCGCAGGTAACTCGTGATGTCCTCAGAGAGCCGCTTGGTCAGCGTCGTGACGAGCACGCGTTCCCCCTGCTCGACCGCGCGGCGGATCTCGCCGATGAGGTTCTCGACCTGGCCCTTGGTCGAGCGGAGCGCGATCTCGGGGTCAAGGAGTCCGGTCGGACGGATGACCTGCTCGGCGACGACAGTGCTCCGCTCGATCTCGAACTTCGCCGGCGTAGCCGAAACGTAGAGCGTCTGCCCGGTGATCGACTCGAACTCCGCGAAGCTCTGCGGGCGGTTGTCGAGCGCCGAGGGCAGGCGGAAGCCGAAGTTAACCAGCGTCTTCTTGCGCGCGATGTCGCCGTTATACATGCCGCCGACCTGCGGCACGGTAACGTGGCTCTCGTCGATGAAGAGCAGGAAATCCTTCGGGAAGAAATCGATCAGGCAAAACGGCCGGTCGCCCGGCTTCCGGCCCGTGAGGTGGAGCGAGTAGTTCTCGATGCCGTTGCAGAAGCCCATCTCCTGCAGCATCTCGAGGTCGTAGTTCGTGCGCATGCGGATGCGCTGCGCCTCGAGGTATTGCTGGTTCGCCTCGAAGAACTTCACGCGCTCCTCCAACTCGGCCTTGATGCCGGCGATGGCGCCCTCGAGCCGGCCGCGCGTCGTGACGTATTGCGTGGCCGGGTAGAGGTCGAACTGGTCGATCTTGCGCAGGATCTTGCCGCTGACCGGCTCGAACTCCGTCAGCGCCTCGATCTCGTCGCCGAAGAACTCGACGCGCAACCCGTGCTCAAGGTAGGCGGGCATGACG
>CAYYVB010000235.1:0-5699 GCA_964475035.1 uncultured Opitutaceae bacterium
CCCGCGGATCGCGAAGAACGGCGTGACCGGGGTGTGGGTCGGGAAAACCTGCGCGAGCGCCGCCGCCGACTCAGGCCCGGCGAAGGGTGCGCTCAGCCGGCCGCCGGTCTCGACGCGCACGGCCAGCTGGTTGCCGGGATTGAACGCGAGGATGAGCGGGGAGGGGGCGGCGGTGACGGACACGCCTGCCACGGAAGCAAAACGCCGGGTCGGGTCAATCACCGGCACAGTCACGCACCGCTTGCCTCGTCCGCGGCGGTCGCCGATGCTCCAGCCGATGAATTTGGAGGAACTCCGCCGCAACTACGCCGCCCGCTCGCTCGACCGCGACGATCTCGATGCGAGCCCCTTCCGCCAGTTCGACCGTTGGATGCGCGAGGCGATCGAGACGCAGCTGCTCGAGCCCAATGCGATGACGCTCGCCACCGCCGGCGCCGACGGCCAGCCGGCAGTGCGCACCGTCCTGCTCAAGGGTTTCGACGAGCGCGGCTTCGTTTTCTACACGAACTACGACAGCAACAAGGCCGGCGATATCGCCGCCAACGCCCGGGTCGCGCTGCTCTTCCCGTGGTTGGCGCTGGAACGGCAGGTGAGCGTCACCGGTCGCGCCGAGAAAATCTCCGCCGCCGAATCATTGAAATATTTCCTTTCACGGCCGCGCGATTCGCAAATCGGTGCCTGGGCTTCTCGCCAGAGTTCGGTCATCACCACACGCGCGCTGCTGGAGCAGAAGTTTGCCGAGATGAAGGCCAAGTTTGCCCAGGGCGAGATTCCGCTGCCGACCAATTGGGGCGGCTATCGTGTCACGCCGCAGACCTTTGAATTCTGGCAGGGTCGCCCGAGCCGTCTGCACGATCGCTTCCTCTATCGCCGGCAGGCGGACCACACCTGGACGATCGAGCGGCTTATGCCTTGATCCGGCGCCGGCGCCAGAATGCGCCCACGAGGACGAGCGATCCGGCCATCAGGGCATAGGTTGACGGTTCCGGGATCGCGGTCGGGTTCAACTCGATCGAACTGAGGTTGAAATCGATGGTGTCGGCCGGGAGGTTTCCGTCGAAGTAGAGTCGCAGGACCTTGGTCCCGAAGTCGGTCGGCGCGAGCGAGCCGGGAATGGCTGCGCTCGCAAAGGCGGTCTGCGAGTTGTCTTGCAGCGTGAAGTTGTGCGAGACGACAGGCTTGGCGTTCAAGGCCGGGCCGAGCAGTTGGCCGGGGCCGGTGCTGAACGTGATGGCGTCGCGACCACCGTTGTTGTTGTCGATCGAGAAACCGTTGTTGATGTCGTTGCTGAGCGGGTCCGAGGCTGTCCACGTGAGCGTGCCGTTGCCGGTGAAGATGCGGATCTCGCTCAGGATGCTCTTGTAGAGCGCGAAATTGCCGAAGTTAAACTGCGTCGCGACGGCGGGATCGAAGGTGAAATCGGCTTGATAGGCTTGGCCGACCTGCACGTCAGAACCGAGATTCGCGCCCACAGAGGCGACCGTTCCGCTGAAGCGGAAAGTGGTGACTTGGGCCGGGAGGCTGGTCGCCGCACTGAGCGCGAGGGCGAGAAGGAGAAAGCGCATAAGCGATACTATCGAAAATCTGCCAGTCAGGGCATACGCAGGTTTGCGTATGCCGCTCAGGCTTGACCGCCGAAGCTCACGTAATCGTCGAGGTCCAGCCGGTCGAAGAAGGTCACGATCTCGTCGCGGTCGGGGGCGTTTTTCTTCAGCTCCTCGGCGAAGAGCGCGTGCCGGGCGACGTTGCCCGCAGCGAGGCCGCTGAGCCAGTCGGACCACGCGCGAATCTCCCACGGCGCTCGTGCGTGCTTGGCGTTGGCCATGACCCACGCGAGCATCTGCGTATCACTGCGGCCCATTTTCACCTCGGTGAGCAGAGCCTCGATGTCCAAGCCCAGAAAGCTGCAGAGGCGCTGGTCGAGCGGGCAGTTCCAGATGTATTCACCCAACTTGCCGGCGGCGTGCGCGCGGGCTTTGTCGAGCAGACGCGGCAAGTGCACGAGGCCCCCGAGCTTGACACGCGGGCTGCGGGGCGGGTGCTGGGCCAGATCGGGAGCGGAATAATTCATGTCGCGCAGGCTGCGGAATTTCCCTGTTACGGCAATCCCGCTCCTGCTCCAGCCGCTTTACTTCAGGACGTCCGCCAGTTTGGCCGGTTCCTTGCCGCCGCCCATCGCGAAGTCGGGTTTGCCGCCGCCCTTGCCGCCGAGCTGGGCGGTGAGTTCGGCGACGATCTTGCCGGCTTGGTGGCCGGCCTTGATCGCGGCCGGGGAGCAGAACGCGACGACGCTGGCCTTGTCGGTGCCGAACGCGGCGCCGAGGCGCACGACGCCTTCGCCGAGCTTGTTCAACACCTGGCTGCCGAGCGAACGGAGCGCGTCGGGCGTCTCGACCGTGACGACGGCGGAGATGAACTTGAGGCCGTCCTTCTCGGTCGCGCGGGCGATGAGCTCGTCGGCAAGGCCGGCGGCGGCCTTGGCCTCGAAGGCCTTCAGCTTCTTCTCGAGCTCCTTCTGGTGCGCGAGCACGGCGTCGAGCTTCTGCACGACGTCGACCGGGCCGGCGTTGAGCTTGAGGCTGACGGCCTTGAAGGCGGTCTCGTTGGTCACGACATGGTCGAACGCGGCCTGGCCGGCGACGGCTTCGAGGCGGCGCGTGCCGGCGGCGATGGCCATTTCGGCGACGATCTTGATCAGGCCGATCTCGCCCGTGGCGGCGACGTGCGTGCCGCCGCAGAGTTCCTTGGAGAATCCGCCGATGTCGACGATGCGGACGCGCTTGCCGTATTTGTCGCCGAAGAAGGCGAGCACATCGTCGGGCTTCTGGTCGTAGTCGATCTCGTAGCAGGCGACCTGCGCGTTCTCGATGACCTTCTCGTTGATGAGCTGCTCGCACTCCTTGATCTGCGCGGGCGTCAGCGCCTCGAAGTGGGTGAAGTCGAAGCGGACGCGGTCGGGCGTCTTGTGCGTGCCGAACTGGCGGACGTGCGTGCCGAGGATTTTGCGCAACGCCCAGTGGATGAGGTGCGCGGCGCTGTGGTGGCGCGAGATGGCGCGACGGCGCGCGAGGTCGACCTGGAGTGTGGCGGCCGACTTGAGACTTGGAACTTGTTCCTTGGCACTTGCCGCCGACACGCGGTGCAGATGACGGCCGGACTTGTCCTTGATGCAGTCGACGATGTCGAATTTGTGGCCGCCGATGAGTGCGTGGCCGGAGTCGCCGACTTGGCCGCCCATCTCTGCATAGAACGGCGTCGTGTCGAAGACGAGGAAGGTGTCCTTCTCCGTTTTCACGACATCGACCAGCGTGGCGTGGGTGGCGTGCGTGGCGTCGATCTCGTAGCCCGCGAACTTCGTCGCCTCGGCCTTCGTCTCGCCCTCGGTGGCGCCGACGATGACTTCGGTCTTGCGCGCAGCGCGGGCGCGCTCGCGCTGAAGTTCCATCAGGCTTTCAAACCCCTCTACATTTACTGGCAATCCATGCTCAGCGGCTAGGAGCTGAGTCATGTCCAAGGGGAATCCATATGTGTCGTATAGCTCGAAGGCAGAGCGCGCATCGAACATTCGGATGTGCTTACCGTCTACCAGAACGTCGCTGAACTCATGGGCAACTTTCTGAGCAAAAAGCGCCAATCCCCGATCTAGCGTCTTTCCGAACGAATCCTCCTCCGCCCGGATCGCGCGTTCGATCATCACGCGTTGCGTCTTCAGTTCGGGGAAGACGTCGCCGAGCGACTCGATGACGGGGGCGACGAGTTGTTCGAAGAAGCCGGTCTTCAGGCCGAGGTTCTTGCGGCCATACATGATGCCGCGGCGGAGGATGCGGCGGATGACGTAGTTGCGGTCGGCGTTGCCGGGCATGATGCCGTCGGCGATGGCGCAGCTTACGCAGCGGGCGTGGTCGGCGAGGACGCGGAACGCGATGTCGACCTGCTGCTGCTCGCTCAGGCCGGTGCGCTCCTGCGGCACGGTGCCGGTGTATTTCCTGCCGGAGAGCTCGGCGAGCTTCTCGAAGGTCGGGCGGAAGACGTCGGCGTTGTAGTTCGACGGCTCGGCGGTGAAGTCGGTGAAGCCCTTCGTGGTGGCGTGGATGCCGGCCACGCGCTCGAAGCCCATGCCGGTGTCCACGTGCTTCGCCGCCAACGGCGCGAAGGTGCCGTCGGCGTTCGCGTTGAACTGGATGAAGACGTGGTTCCAGATCTCGATGCAGCGCGGGGAGGAGCTGTTGACCAGCTTGCGTCCCTCGGCCTCGTCGTCGGAGGGCAGGAGGTTGAAGTGGATCTCGGAGCACGGGCCGCAGGGGCCGGTGTCGCCCATCATCCAGAAATTGTCCTTCTTGTTCCCGTGGACGATGTGGACCGCGGGGTCGAGGCCCGCGCGGCGGAAGATGCCCGCCCAGATGTCGTAGGCCTCCTGGTCGAATTCGGCCGGGTCGCCCTTGGCCTTGTTCGGCGCGTAGACGGTGGCGAAGAGGCGCTTCGGCGGCATGCCCCAGACCTTCGTGAGCAGTTCCCAGCCCCATTGCAGCGACTCCTTCTTGAAGTAATCGCCGAAGGACCAGTTGCCCAGCATCTCGAACATCGTGTGGTGGTAGGTGTCGAAGCCGACGTCCTCGAGGTCGTTGTGCTTGCCGCCGGCGCGGATGCATTTCTGGGTGTCGGCCACGCGCTTCCACGGGGCGGCCTGGTCGCCGAGGAAGTAGGGCACGAACTGGTTCATGCCTGCGTTCGTGAAGAGCAGGTTCGGGGCGGTCGGCATCAGCGACGACGACGGCACGATGGCGTGCTGCTTCGATTTGAAGAAATCGAGGAACGACTGGCGGATCTGGGCGGAGGTCATTGCAGAGGACAGAAGAAGAGAAGACAGAGGACGGACCCGGGGGCGGCGAGTGAAAAGTTGGGCGGGGCCGGGGCGGGTCGGACGGCAATTTACGTTTGCGGGCCGGCGCGGCCGGAAGCATCACAACGGCGTGAAGATCCACGTCCTGCCCGCGGGGCCGCTCCAGACCAATGGTTACCTCCTGACCGAGCCGTCGACCGGCGAGGCCGTGCTGGTCGATGCGCCTCAGGGCATCACGGAGAAGATCCGGCCCGTGCTCGCTCAGGAGGGCTGCAAACTGGTCGCGCTCTGGCTGACCCACGGGCACTTCGACCACATGCAGGACGCCGCTCGCCTGAAACGCGAACTCGGCGTCCACGTCGTGGCACATCGCGAGGATCAGGGCCTGATCGAGACGCCCGAGATCATGGAAGGCTTCATGGGCGCCAAGCTCGGCCTCGAGGGCGTGCCGGTCGACCAATGGGTCGCGCAAGGCGACACGCTCACGGCGCTCGGCCGGACCTTCGAGGTGCGGCACGTGCCGGGGCATTGTCCGGGCAACATCCTCTTCTATCAGGCTGAGGCGCGCGCGGTGATCGTCGGAGACGCGCTCTTCAACGGCGGGGTCGGCCGCTGGGACCTGCCGGGCGGCAGCTTCGACCAGCTCGCGGCGTCGATCCGCACGCAGATCTACACCTTGCCCGACGACACGGTCGTCCTGCCCGGCCACGGTCCGCGCACGACGGTCGGCGACGAGAAAGAAGGCAATCCGTTCGTGGCGGCGGTCGCGCGATGAAGGAACTCGATCACGAAATCTTCATGCGGCACGCGCTCACGGTGGCGCGGCGCGGCTGGGGTGACACGCATCCGAACCCGCTGG
>CAYYVB010000236.1:0-5694 GCA_964475035.1 uncultured Opitutaceae bacterium
AAAGTGTCACCCATCAAAGGCCAAAAGTGTCACCCATCAGAGGCCACGTGCCTCCCGACCCCGCCGCGCACGACTTGTCACCCTCGCAACAACAACGGCGGGGTCGGGAGACCCCGCCCTACAATTACCAAGACGCATCTCCAAATGCGCCGCCGCGCTGGAGCATCCCGCGAGGGTGTGGCGACGGAGCAAATCAACCGGCAAAAAAGAAAACAGCGGACGCAAGTCCGCTGTCGCGTGGGGAACTGCCGACTTACGTCGGCAGCTACGGGGTGTTTGCGCTGCGCTGGTGGATTTTGATTTCGACGTGCGCTCGCTCAGTTGCCGCGGAGTTTGAGCTGCTTCTCGGCGAGGGCGACGATCTCGGGGGCCACTTTCACGCCGGCCTTGGCGAGCGAGGCGTCGAGGATCACTTCGCCCTTCATGTAACCGATCACGATGTCCACCACTTTGCCTTCACGGTCGATGATGAACTGCGTCGGGATGCCGCGCACGCCGTAGAGCTTGTTGGACGCGCGCTCGGGCTTCCGCTCGGCGGGGTCGTGCGACCACACGATGTCGGGATACTTCTCCTGGTTGCGGCGCACCCAGTCCTCGAACTTGTCGCGCGTGTCGCTCGTGCAGGAACCGAGGACGACGACGCCCTGGTCCTTGTATTGCGCGGCGACCTCCTGCGTGTGCGGCATCGCCGCCATGCAGGGACCGCACCACGTCGCCCAGAAATCGAGGATGACGACCTTGCCGCGATAGTCGGATAACTTCACGTCCTTGCCGTCGAGGGTCTGCGTCGTGAAATCCGGTGCGGTGGCGCCGATCTTCAGCATCTCGCCGCGCGGCTCGGGCGGCACGGGCTTCGTCTCCTCGGCGGTCCACACGCGCTGCGGGCGGTCGGCGTCGGCGAGCGTCACGCCGGCGCGGAGGAAGAGATTGCCGAGCGTCTCGGAATAGCTGTCGCCGAAACCGGCGCTCCAACCGACGAGCTTGCCCGCGGCATCGAACACGAGGGTGGTCGGCACCGGCGACATGACGCCGCCAAGTTTCTGGCCGAAAATCTTGCCGTAGTGCGCACCCGAGGCGGCGCGGAACGCAGCCCTCTCGTCATCGGTCATCTCGTCCATCGGCTTCTCGGGGCGCGGAGGCGCGCCGGCCGGATCGGAGTAGAGCGGGAACGGGAACTGCGCCGCGTTGGCGGCGTGCCAGGCCTTGACGTCGTCGTGGCTCGCGTAGCCGCCGACGCCGACGAAGGCGACGTCGGGATACTTCGCGCTCCACGCGCGCCACTGCGCGAGGTAGCCGTCGCCGGGACCGTGGGCGCCGCTCCAGAGGCCGACGACCTTCACCTTGCCGGGGGCGACGTCGTTCAACGCCACGGGCGTGCCGTCGAGGGCGATCACCTCGGCCGCGGCGGGCGCGACGTCGCCGGCCTTCAATTTGCCATAATCGACAATAAACGGCGGGCGCGGGATCTTCGCGGCCTCGGCGCGGGCGCGTTCGCGCGCGTCGGCCTCGGCGATCTGCTCCTTGCCTTTGGCGACGATGGCGTCGTCGACCTTCACGCCCAGCGCGGCGAGGGCGGCTTCCGTGCGGGCGTCGTCCTTGCCGCCGTTGCCGACGATGACGGCGCCGACCTTGCCGTCGCGGCCGATGACGAACTGCGTGGGGATGCCGGTGACGCCGTAGAGCTTGCTCGACGCGCGTTCCTCGAAGGTCGCACCGCCGCGCTCGTTCGGGTCGAAGGCCCAGATCATGTCGGGATACTTCGGGGAGTTGGCGGGGATCCACTTCTGGAACGCCGCGATCGTGTCGCTCGTGCCCGAGGCGAGGACGACGACGTCCTGGTCCTTGTATTTCGCGGCGAGGGCCTGGGTGTGCGGGAACGACGCGATGCACGGGCCGCACCACGTGGCCCAGAAGTCGAGGATGACGACCTTGCCCTTGAAGTCGGAGAGCTTGAGCTCGCGGCCGTCGACCGTGCGCATCGTGAAGTCCGGCGCGACGGCGCCGGCGGCGAGCGTGGCGGGGCGCGACGCGGGTGCCGCGGTGGCGTTGGGATTGGGCACGATGCGTCCGGCGGGCACCATGCCGCCCGGTGCGGCGGGTTGGGCGGGCAGCAAACCGCCGCCCATCGCGGGTGCGGCGGGCGGGGCGGCGCGGAGCGCGGCCATGAATTCGTCGACCCGCGCGCGGTCGGTGTCGGTGAGCTTGATGCCGGCGCGGCCGACAATCTCGCGGAGCAGAGCGGTGACGCGCGGGCCCATGCCGATGGTGCCGCCGACGAGTTTGCCCTCGGCGTCGACGACGCAGTAGGCGGGATACATGCCGGCGCCGAAGATCATGTGCGAGATCGCCTCCATCACCGCGCGGCCGGCGGGATCCCACGACACGGCGTGGCCGAGCGCGGCGGCGTTCTCCTGCGCCCACTTTTCGAAATCGGCGCGTTCGGTGGCGGTGTTGATCGCCCAGACGGCGAGACCCTGCGCGGCGTAGTCGGCGTGGAGTTGCGCGACGTCGGCGGGCGGGTTGCGGGCGCCGGTCCAGAAGCTGATGAAGACGTTGCGGCCCTTGAAATCGGAGAGTTTCACGGGGCGGCCGGCGGCGTCGCGGGTCTCGAAGTCGGGCACGCTTTCGCCCGCGGCCATGTTGGCGAAACGCATCGTGGGCGCGGCGGGTTGGGCGGCGGCATTGCCGGCCATCGGCACGGACTTCGGGGCGGCGGCTTTTTCCGGCGGCAGGTGCGCCGTCGGGATGGAGAGACCGGCCTCGGCCAGCAGGCGGGTGACGCGGGGATTTTCCTGCGAGCCGCCGCCGCCGGCGCGGCCCACGACGCGGCCGTCACGTCCGATGACGAAATAGCTCGGGAACATCGAGACGCCCCATTGGTTGCGGAAGACGGAGTTGGGGAAGTCTTTCCCGGCGGCGTCATGCGCGGTGAGGAACTTGAACTTGGCGGAATTGCGCTGCACCCAGCCGTCGTAATTTTCGCGCGTGTCGGAAGCGCAGACGGCGAGGATGACGAGGCCCTCCGCGGCGTATTTCTCCGCCAGCTCGCTGTTGTGCGGCATGGCGGCGACGCAGGGGCCGCACCAGGTCGCCCAGATGTCGAGCAGGACGATCTTGCCGCGGAAGTCGGAGAGTTTCACCTCGCGGCCGTCGGGGCCGAAGACGGTGAAATCCGGGGCGAGGTCGCCGGGCTGGGGGCCCTTGAACGAGCGCGCGGCGGCGGGGGCCGCGGCGGGCTGGGCGTTGAGCCCGGGGGCGGCGAGCAAGGCCGCGGCGCAGAAGAAGGAGAGGAGGGAGCGGAGCATGGGAGCAGGGAGCCGCCAGGAAGGCGGCGAAAGGGAGGTGGTGAAAAGGGGACCCGCTGGTGCGCAGCGGGTGCCCGGAAATAACAGGTCGGGATTCAGCCTCAGAGCGGGAGCACGAACGAGAATTCGTAGGCGCGGCCGAGGATGAGCTGGCTGTGGAGGCCGGCGTTGAAGCCCCAGATGGTGTTGGAGAACGGCGGCTCCTTATCAAAGACGTTGTTCACGCCGAAGCCGAGGCGCAGGCCCTTGCCGTAACCGCGCCACACGCCGTTCTGGAATTCGTAGCCGACCCGCAGGTCGAGCTTGGTGACCGCCGGCGTGGGATAATAGATCACCGCCGAACTGTTGGCGACGATGCTATTGCCCGCGTTGTTGGACTGGAAGCCGTCGAGATACCAGAGGAAGGCGGAGGCGTTCCACGGGCCCTTGCGCCAGAACAGGGCGGCATTGACCTTCCACTTCGGCGGCGCGGAGGTGTCGTCATCGAGGATCACCGGCGGCTGGCCGGGCGCGAGCGCGCGGGTGGCCTCGAGGGTCGTGCTGGCGCCGAGGTTGACGCGCCAGTTGCCGAGCTGCTCCCACGGCAGCGTGTAATCGATGATGACATCGAAGCTGCGGTTGAGCACCTCGCCGAAGTTGACGAACACCTGGTTGACCGCGGTGATGCGGCCCGGCTGGTTGAGCGACTGGTCGGTGGCGTCCGGGGCGGCGCGGACGATGCGGTCGGTGAAGAGCGACTCGTTGTTGACGATGGTCTGCGCGGAAAGGAGCTGCAGCACGTCGGTCTGGCGGGTGTCGTAGTAGTTCGCCTGCAGGCTGAGGCCCTTAAGGAAGGCGGGCTCATAGACGAGGCCGAGGAAGATGTTCTCGGATTGCTCGGCCTGCGCGTTCGGGTTGGAGCCGCGCGAGACGAGCACGCCGGTGGTGGAGGTCGGCGTGCGGCGCGGGTCGGTCAGCGTCGAGGTGATGCTCGAGGGCGCGACGAGATACTCGGTCACGCCGGGAGCGCGGAAGCCCTCGCTCCAGCTGGCGCGCACGAGCCATTCGTCGGCGGGCGACCAGAAGAGGCCGACCTTGGGGACGAACTTGGAGAAAGTCCCGATCTCCTCGTAGCGGCCGGCCAGCTGCACATCGAGGCGGCGGACGAACGGCAGGGGATTGGGCTTCCCGACGAGCGGCAACGCGAACTCGGAGAACACCGCGTTGGTGCGCTGCTCGGCCGTGAGGTTGGCGATGGTGGTGACGGGCGTAGCGGACAGCGAGTAGGTGACGGAGTTGCTCTCGACCTCCGCATTGCTGGTCGAGGCGCCGAACGCCATCTTGGCCGTGCCGCCCCACAGATCGAAGAGCTCGCCGTCGGCGGCGAAGTCCACGCCGACCACCGTCGATTCGGTGCCGAGGTAGGGATAGAGCGCCAGCGTCTCAAGCAGGGCGGCCTGCGACGGGGCGCCCGGGGCGCGGTAGTCGATGAACGGGTTGAACCGCTGCGCCGGATCGGGGTGGTTGAGGAGATTCGCGAAGCCGCCGGAGTTGTAGATGCGGGTGCGCTGGCGGGTCTTCTGGTTCTGCCAGGAGACGGCGGAGTCGAACTGCCAGGACTGGCCGATCAGGCCGCGCAGACCGGCGGAAGCGGCGTCGGCGAGGGTGCGGACGCGCTGCGACTCGGGCCCGAACTCGAAGAGGATCATGCCGACCTGCACGTTCTGGTTGAACGGATTGTTGGCGGCGAGGGAGACGGCCGGCGTGCCGAAGCCGCCGGTGATGGAGTTGGCCGAGAGTTGCGCGTTGGTGGAGGTCTCCGAGTCGGTCGTCCGCAGGCTGGTGTAGGCGTCGAAGCGATCGTTGATCTTGTAGTTCAGGTTCGCGCTCGCGCTCTTGCGCTCGGACTCCGGGATGAGGTCGAGGAACGACGCGGTGTTGGTGCGGCGCTGGGCGGAGGCGTTGACGACCGTGGCCGGCGGAACAGGCGTGGTGACGGGAATGAACTGCCCGATCGCGGGCGTCTGCGCGGCACCCTCCGGCACGAGGACGACACGGATGCCGGGGATGGCGTTGAAGTTGCCGGCCACCGTGCCGCCCGAGGCCTGGATGACGGCGGGGTAGCCCCAGTTGAGGCGATAATCGACGCCGAAGCGCGTGCTGCCGTCGGCGGTCAGCGTGCCGGCGGCGATGCCGCTGCGGTTCTGGTCCTTGGAGAAGCGGCGCTCGGAGGCCTTGAGGTCCTGGCGGTCGAAATACTCGACCGACACCGTGCCGCTCAGGCGGCCGTAGCTGAAGCCGTGCAGGACGGAGAGGTTGCGCTCGCGTCCGCCGCCGTGCTCGGCGGTGCGGAAGCCGCCGCTGATCTCGGTGCCGGAATAATTCTTCTTCAGCACGATGTTGATCACGC
>CAYYVB010000237.1:0-5149 GCA_964475035.1 uncultured Opitutaceae bacterium
CACACCTCCACCGGTCAGATCATGATCGGCGGTCGCGACCACGGCTCCTTCCTCAGCCGCGGCACCTGCTGGTCCACTGGCTGCCACGAAGCCGTTCACGGCTCGCACGTCAGCTCGTCCCTCCGCTTCTAACACCCAGCCCTCTACACCAGGACAATGCGATGAAAACGACCGTTTTTCACTCCGTCCGCCGGTCCCTCTCCTTGCTCGCCTGTGCGGGTCTGGGCCTGGCTTCCACTCTGAGCGCGGCTGACAAAGAGCCCGCTTACGAAAACTCCATCGACCTCAGTGTCGGCTACTCGCTGCAAAACGGCGACCGCCCCCGCTTCCAGCGCGACATGCAGATGCGCAAGGACGGGTTCTTCGGCATCGAGGATCTCCGCTACGCCCGCCAGATCGACGACACCACCGCGCTCAAGCTGCGGGGCAAGGCGATGGCCGGCAACGGCGACTACCTGCTCGACCTGAGCATCACCCGCGACGAGGTCGGCTACCTCAAGTTCGGCTACAAGCAGTTCCGCAGCTACTACGACGGCTCCGGCGGCGTGTGGCCGGCCACCGGGCTGAGCTTCCAGATCTTCGACGAGGACATGCACATCGACCGTGCCAACCTCTGGTTCGAAGCCGGGCTCAACCGCCCCGACCAGCCGAGCTTCGTGATCCGCTACGACTACGTGACGCGCAAGGGCGACAAGCCCGCCACCACGTGGGCCGACAGCGGCCTGCCGATCAGCGCCGCCAACACCCGCTACATCGTGCCGGCCTTCTGGGACATCGACGAGAAGCGCCACATCCTCCAGGGCGACATCGCCAAGCGCGGTGAGAAGACCGCCTGGAAGATCGGCGCCCGCTACGACCAAGGCGACTATGACAACGCCCGCAAGGCGCTCCGCCGCCCCGGCGAGACCGCGCAGCGCTACGTCACCGCGCGCGAAGGCCAGGACTTCGATCTCACCCAGTTCCGCGGCTCCTACGCCGTCGACGTCACCGAGCAGATCAAGGTCACGACCTCCGCCTCCCGGACGAAGATCGACACCACGCTCAGCGGCAGCCGTGTCTTCGGCGACACCTGGGACGCCGCGCCCTCGACGACCTACACGGGCCGCCAGCAGCGCGACGAGGGCTACTACGCGCTCCCCGGCCAGGACCTCGGCCATGCCGAGATGACGCAGACGATCGCCAACATCGCCGTGATGTATCGCCCGCTCGAGCACCTGACGGTCGTGCCCGCCATGCGTTTCGAAAAGACGGAGTGGGAGAGCGTCGTCGAGTTCATCGAGCAGAGCAACGCCTCCAACGCCAACGTCTTTACCTTCGAGGACGTCGAGGCCGAGAGCCACAAGGAGTGGAAGACCTACAACTACGGCGTCGAGCTCCGCTACACCGGCGTGAAGAACCTCACGTTCAACACCCGCGCCGACTGGTCCACCTCCGAGGGCACCCTCGAGGAGACCCGCATCCTCGAGCCCGGCCTGCCCGCGCAGCGCATCTCGGTCGACCGCGACAGCGAACTCGAGCGCAAGACCCAGAAGTATGCGTTCACCGCCAACTGGTATCCGCGTCAGGGCGTCACCGTCGCCGCGCAATACTACTTCAAGGCCCGGCAGAATGACTTCAACGCCGTGCGCGACACGACGCCGAACACCATCACCTCGTCCGACCGTTATCCGGCCTACATCAGCAACCAGGACGTCGAGACCAGCGACTTCAACGTGCGCCTCACCTGGCGCATCTCGCCGACCTTCCGCACGGTCACGCGCTACGACTACATGAAGTCCACGATCAACTCGCAGGAAGTCGGCCTGCCGTTCGGCGAGAGCATGAACGTCGACCAGAAGGTCTTCACCGAGTCGATCACCTGGAATCCCGTCGCCCGCTGGTTCCTCCAGGCCAACCTCAGCGTCGTCAGCGAGGAGTTGCTCACTCCCGCCGTCTTCGCCACCGGCACCGCGGCCAACCTCGTCGCGCCCTCCAAGGGTGACTACGTGAGCTGGAACATCAGCAGCGGTTACGCCCTCGATGACCAGAGCGACCTCTTCGTCGACTACACGACCTACGAGGCGCTCGACGGCTTCGTGAACAACGCCGCCTTCAGCGTGCCCTACGGCACCGAGGTCGAAACGTCGATCGTGTCGGCGACCTACAAGCGCCAGCTCGATCGCCGCACGTCGATCCAGTTCAAATACGCCTACGCGAAGAGCGAGGACGCCGCCTACCTGGGCAAGGCCGACTACGAGGCCAATGTCTTCCAGGCGAAGCTCCAGTATCGCTTCTGAGCCCGGCGCCATCATCATCAAAAGGACAACCATCATGAGAACCACGACCAAGATCGCTGTCGCCTGCCTCGCGCTCGCGTTCGCCACCGGGGCCGCCTATGCGGCCACCGCCCAGGAAAACTGGGAAAACTCCTGCGCCTCCTGCCACGGTGAGGACGGCAAGGCCCAGACCAAGCAAGGCAAGAAACTGAAGATCCGCGACTACACGGACGCGGCGGTCCAAGCCGAGCTCAAGGACGACGCCATGCTCGACGCCATCCTCAACGGCGTGAAGGAAGGCAACAAGGAGCGCATGAAGGGCTACAAGGACGAGATGTCCGAACAGGAAGCCAAGGACCTCGTCGCCTTCATCCGTTCGCTCAAGGCCTGACGCCGCCGACGCGCGGCACTTTCGAGAGCCGACGGATGCCCCGCGCACCGTCGGCTCTTTTATCGCCCCTCGCGGCGCGGTCTGATCCCGCGCCGTCCCGACCGAACCGCCAGCCCACCACCACACCTCCGAACGCCCGTTCCCCGCGCCACGCATCATGAGCCCCTCCAAGGACACCTCGCACCAACCCGTCTTCCGCCCGCGCTCCAATTTCAACAATTGGATCAGCGCCATCGGCGGCGTCATCGCCATCGGCGCCTTTTTCTCCTTCGCGCTCCTCGCGTGGATGGACCTCACCGGCCGCGGCCAGAATCCGTATCTCGGCATCTTCACCTACATCGTCGCACCCGGGTTCCTGATCATCGGCCTCGCGCTCGTGTTCTTCGGCGCCTGGGCCCAGCGCCGCTGGGCGATCAAGCATGCGGACACGATGCCCGACAAGTGGCGCCTCGATTTCCACGATCCGCAGCAACGCCGCGTCATCGTGCTCTTCGTCACCGGCGCCGTCGGCTTCCTCCTCCTCAGCGCCTTCGGCAGCTACCAGACCTTCCACTACGCCGAGTCGAACATGTTCTGCGGCCAGGTCTGCCACGCCGCGATGAATCCCGAGTATCAGACCTACCAGCGCGGCGCGCACGCCCGTGTCGCCTGCGTCGAGTGCCACGTCGGCTCCGGCGCCCGCGCGTTCGTCGAGGCCAAGCTCAACGGCACCCGCCAGCTCTACGGTTTCATCCTCGACAATTACCAGCGTCCGATCCCGACGCCCGTCCACAACCTCCGTCCGGCGCAGGACACCTGCGAGAAGTGCCACTGGCCCGAGAAGTTCCTCGGCAACCTCGACATGAACTTCGAGCACTACCTCTCCGACCGGAAAAACACGCCCTACTCGGTCCGCATGCTGATGAAGGTGAACGAAGGCCGGCCCGGCACGCCGCTCAACGGCATCCACTGGCACGTGAGCAAGGACCAGACCGTCGAATACTACGCCGCCGATGAGAAGCGCCAGGACATCGTCTGGATGCGCGTGACGAACAAGACCGACGGATCGACCAAGGTCTTCCGCAACGAGGAGTTCAAGGGCGAGCCGCCCGCCGCCGCCATCCGCCAGATGGACTGCATCGACTGCCACAACCGTCCCGCGCACGTCTTCCCGCCCGCCAACGATTCCGTCGAGCGCGCCATGGCGCTGGGCAAAATCTCGCTCGAGCTGCCCAACATCAAGCGCCACGCCGTCGCAGCCCTGACGCTGAAGGACATCACCACCGGCGCCGAGGCGCCCGGCAAGATCGCCGAGTATCTCCGCTCGCGTTACAAGGACCGCGACCCCGCCGCCCTCGCGCCCACGATCGCCGCCGTGCAGGAAATCTTCGCCAGCACGATGTTCCCCGAGCGCAAGGCCGACTGGCGCCAGTATCCCAACAACATCGGCCACAAGGACTGGCCCGGCTGCTTCCGCTGCCACGACGACAAGCACTCCACCGCCACCGGCGAGAAGGTGCGCGCCAGCGACTGCACCTCCTGCCACATCATCCTCGCGCAGGGCAAGGGCGCCGACCTCGCCACGCTCAGCGCCGCCGGCCTCGAGTTCAAGCACCCCAGCGGCGCCTACGACGACGAGCTGCGCTGCGCCGACTGCCACAACGGCGGCATCCAGGGCAAGTAGCCCGCCGCCGGCCGGCGATCATGGTTGCCGCGCGGTGGCCCCGCCTTCGAGCGCCACCCGATCCAGCATGCGGGAGAGAAACGCCTGCTCAGGCCCGACCTGCGCGAGTTGCAGCGCGCGGCGGAAATTGCCCGCGGCGGCGGCATGCCGGTTCAGGCGCCAGTTGAACTCACCGAGCACCGCGTGCAGGAGGTAGTGCGATTCGAGGCGCTCGCGCCCCGGCATGGCGGCGAGGGCGTCGAGGCCGGCCTGCGGGCCGCGGAGATTGGCGAGGGCGACGGCGCGGTTGAGCGCGACGACGGGCGACGGCTTCAGGGCGAGGAGCGCATCGTAGTGCCGCACAATGCGGCTCCAGTCGGTCGAGGCGCTGTCGGGCGCGGTGCAATGCAGCGCGGCGATGCCGGCCTGCAGATGGTATTCGCTGAGCGTGTCGCCCCGGGCGGCGGCGGCGAGCTCCACGAGACCGCGGGCGATCAGGGAGGCGTCCCATTTGGAGCGGTCCTGGTCCTCGAGGCGGAGCAGAGCGCCATGCTCGTCGGTCCGGGCCGGGAAGCGCGCGGCCGTCAGCAGCATCAGCGCGAGCAGCGCGTGCGCGCGCGGCGTGTCGCCCACCGGATGCGTGGTGAGGAGCGACGTGAGGCGGATGGCCTCGGCGCAGAGCTCCTCGCGGAGGAGGCGGTCGCCGGCGGAGGCCTTGTAGCCCTCGTTGAAGAGCAGGCAAAGGGCGGCGAGCACGCCATCGAGCCGGGGGGCGAGGTCGGCGCCCTCGGGCAGCTCGAAGGAAAGGCCGGCTTCGGCAATGCGCTGCTTGGTGCGCGTCAGCTGTTTTTCGATCGCGGC
>CAYYVB010000237.1:5159-5681 GCA_964475035.1 uncultured Opitutaceae bacterium
CGCCGGTGCCGAAACCGCAGAGCATTTTCAGGGCGAGCACGACCTGTGCGTCGGCGGCGATCGACGGATGGCAGCAGACGAACAGGAGGCGCAGGGTGTCGTCGCGGATCTCGTGTGCGCGGGCGAGGGCGGCGGCGGGCGAGGGCGGCGGCGGGGCCGTGACCTCGGCGTGCGTGACGAGTGCGGGCTCCTTGCCGCGGGCCATGCGATGGTGCCGGAGCGCGTCGCGCGCGAGGTTCATTGCGACCTGCGTGATCCACGCGGAGGGGTTGGCGGGCACGCCGCCCATCGACCACACGCGCAGGGCGCGGAGCATGGCCTCCTGCGCCACGTCCTCGGCGAGCGCGAAGTTGTGCGTGCCCACGAGGCGCAGCAGCAGACCGTGCAGGCGGCCGGTCTCGTGCCGGAAGAAATGCTCCACCAGCTGCGCCGGCGGCGCGGCGGACGGAGGCGGGGGCGTGGGTTCCGTGGGCACGGGCAGGGGATCAGCCATTTCCGCCGACCCCGCGTGTGTTCACGCCA
>CAYYVB010000238.1:0-5638 GCA_964475035.1 uncultured Opitutaceae bacterium
CATCGCGCCGGTGAACACCGAGAACATCGCCGCCCTCGAGGCCAAGGCGATCGACCTCGAAGTGACCTATGCGCACGAGACGAGCGATTGGGGCAAGTTTACCTATCGGTTGAACCTCACCCACACGCTCGATTTCAAGATCGAGAAGATTCCCGGCCTGCTCACTTCCGAATACGTCGACCTCTACACGCCGAACGACGCCATCGGACCTGAGAGCGCGCCGAGCTGGAAGGGCTTCCTCCAAGCCGATTGGGACTTCCGCGACCTCTTCGCGACGCTGAAGTTCAACTGGGTCAACTCCTACAATGAGGACCCGAACGGCGGCCAGGTCTTCAATTCCCAACTCAAGGCCTTCCGCACGATCGACCTGACGGTCGGTTACACCTTCCCGCGCACCGGCACCACGATCCGCTTCGGCGTCGAGAACCTCCTCGATACTTACCCGAGCAAGGCGGAGTCGTCCTTCGCGGACAAATACGACCGTTCGATGTCCAACATCCTCGGTCGCATGTTCAACGTCGCGCTGACGCAGAAATTCTAAGCGCATAAGCGACGCTTGCTCTCATTCAGCCGGCCCCAAAGGGGCCGGCTTTTTTCTGCTCAACCGTGCAACGTGCATAGGGGGCTTAAACTCCATGTAGGATCCTCACCAATTCGTAATGGCATCGCCTTGGGCGTCGGATCTCTATGTCGGGCTGAAGAATCTGGGAACGTTTTGCCGCCGATGCCTTGTGTCTGAAGCAGAAGCTCATGCGCTCATCACATGACGCTACTCACGCATGCGATTCGCTCTTTGCTCCGCACTCCTGGCTTCACCTTAGCCAGTATTCTGGTGCTCGGCGGGGCTCTGGGAGCCAGCGCGGCCATACTCTCCGTCTTTAGTTCGCTTTATCTCCGCCCCTTGTCTTTTGCTGACCCCGAGGAGCTGGTCCGCTTACGCACCGTTAATGTTGAAAGGAGATTCGATGCGAATGCGACTTCTTGGCCCTTCCACCAGCTGCTTGAACGTGAATCACGTTCCTTTGTCGGTGTCGCGGTGAGCAACGCCGTCGCTCTGACGCTGCAGCATCCAGATGGCTCCGAACAGGTGCAGGCGCTTTCTGTGACTAGCTCTTTCTTGCCGACCCTGCGGGTGAATCCCCAATTGGGCCGCTTCTTTTCACGGGAAGATGATCAAGCGGGCGGCCCCCTGCATGTGGTATTGTCCGATCAGGCTTGGCGTCGCAGGTTTGGGGCGGTGCCCGATATTGTGGGACGGATCATCACTCTCAATGGTCGTGGTTATGCGGTGCTGGGTGTATTGCCGCCGGGTTTCGAGGTGCCGACAGTTGAGGCTGAGTTTCTCGTCTCAAGGCCGTTCGACTCACCGTTTATGTCGGAAGAGCAGGTTCGCCGAGGTGCTACCATAGGACAGGCGACCTATCGGCTTGCGCCAGGGGTGACCTTGGAAGTCGCAGCAGCGGAAGTGGGCGCACTGCAGGAACGCTATCGAAGCGAGTTTCCGGGCCAGGTGGATGGCAACTTTGAGTTCAAGCTGCGGTCCTGGCGAGAGGAGCTTTACGGCAACCTGCGCAATCCGGTCGCGGTGTTGTTGGTGAGTGTGGGTGGGCTGCTCTTGATCGCGACGGCCAATGTGGGGGCTTTATTCATTGGTCGGTCACTGGCGCGAGGGCATGAGGACGCGCTGCGGGTGGCTCTGGGGGCGAATAAATGGCACCTCGCCCGCCACCACTTTATGGAGAGTGCTCTGTTCACCCTCGCGGCTTGTGTCGTGGGCGTCATCTTGGGAATTGGCGAGCTCGCATACCTGCGCGACCTGCTCGGCCCGAGCGCGCCTTGGGCGGCAAGTGTCGCCTTTGATCGGAACTCGCTGCTCGGAGTGATTTTGCTCGGCGGATTAATCGCGATGCCCATTGGGTTTTTGCCAGTGGTATGGCCGGAGAGGGCAAGTCATTCGCTGCGCAGCCGAGTCTCCAGCCGATCCGGCTCAGGCGGCCGGGGAACACGAACATGGCGGCAGGTCTTGGTCGTAGCAGAAATCACGCTTGGTGTTGCCTTGCTTGGTTTGGCCTCAGTGAGCGTCTCCAGTCTTGCGCGGCTGAGAGAACAGCCGCTGGGCTTTCAGCCCGAAGGAGTCGTGACCGCGAACTTGAGTTTCCCTCCCGGTCGCTACCGTGGCGTTGCGGATGGCGCTCGCTTCCGTGCAGACCTGCTGAGCCGCCTGCAGAGCGATCCAAGGGTCGAGAGCGCAGCGGTCGGCCTGGGTGTCCCGCAAAGTCCCTTGCAGGCGATCTCGCCCTACGTGGTCGATGGGCAGCCGGTTCCTCCGCCCGGCGAACGTGCCTTTGCCAGCCTGCGCGCGGTGTCGCCGGAATATCTTCGAACCATGCGCTTCAAACTGGTCGAAGGTCGTTGGATCGAGTCGACCGATCGCGAGGGAACCCCGTTGGTCATTGTAATCAGCGAATCGTTTGGACGCAGACTTTTTCCCGGCCGATCGCCAGTCGGTCAGTCGATTCTGACCGGCCCGACGGCTATTCGGCATGAAATTGTCGGTGTGGTGGCGGATACGCGCAGTGGCTTGCTGACACAGCCTCCTCCGGATGAACTTTTCTTCGCTTTGGACCAAAGGCAATTTGCCGTCATGCAGGCTGTCGTGCGGGGACATCAGGGACAGATCGACGGGTTGAATGACGCCTTGCGCGATGCTTTGCGCGCAATCGACCCCACCATGGCGTGGGCGCAATTCGTGACCTTAACCCGATTAATCGACGGCGGTCTTTCACAGCAGCGTTTGCAGGCGACCGTGTCTGGTGCGTTTGGCGTGATAGCTTTGATACTGACCTTGGCGGGATTGGCGGGAGTGATGATGTTCTCGGTGCAGGAGCGCACGCGTGAATTCGGTGTGCGTGTGGCCCTCGGAGCCGAACCCAAAGCCATTCTCCGCTCGGTGCTTCGTGATTCCGCGTTCTTGATCTTTCTCGGCTTGATCGGTGGATGGGCTATCTGGGCAGCGGGGGGGCAGATCATCGCGACGCAACTTTATCAGACACGTCCTTTCGATCTTAGGATGGCCGCGTCGGTTGGCGGACTCTACTTGGTCGCCGGGTTGGTGGCATGCTTGTGGCCAGCATTCCGGGCGGCGCGCACCGATCCATTGCTCGCACTTAGAGCGGATTGATGGTCAATAATACTCCATGGGGAGCTGCTAGTTGCCGCGCTTGATTTCAGCGCAGAATTTAGCCCGGGCACGGCGCGCCGCTTTCAGAGGCGCGCCGTTTCATTTTCTCATTTCTGCCCGGTGCTGCTGCTCCGGCGTTCGAGCAGGACAGTGTCGCACCACTGGCCGGCGAGTGGGCCATGCGTCATTCGTCCGATGCGCTCGCGCGTGCCGACGACGCGGAAGCCGTGTCGTAGCTGCAAGGCGAGGCTTGCGGCGTTCTGCGGGAAAGTAGCCGATTGCAGCGTCCAGAAACCGAGTTGCTCGCTGTGCGCGATCATCGCCGCCATCAACGCATCGCCCACGCCACGGCCTCGCTGTCCGGCGGCGACATAGAGGCTCATCTCCGCCACGCCGCGATAGACGGCTCGCGACGATACAGGGATCAGAACCGCCCATGCCACGACGCGTCCTTCGCCATCGCGCGCTACGAGTCCCGCGTCGGCAATCTTGTTGGCCATGAAATCCGCGAAGGACTCCGGCGGTGCGCTTTCGAACGTCGCAATCCCCGTCGCGATGCCCTCGGCGTAGATGCGGCGCACCTCAGGCCAATCGGTTGCGGTGAGAGAAGTGAAAACCAGAGCGGGGCGGGAAGACATGGGCAGGGAAGGGGAACCCAGCACGTAGCAGGAATGAGGCCGGCTGAAGCCGGCCTTATGGTTGCACACGGTGCCCGGCGGATTCGAGTGCGGTGATGGCGGCGGGAGCGTCCGCCTGCTGCACGAGGAGGTAATCGGTGTCGAAGGTCGACACGGCGAGGATGCCGATCCGCGCCGTCGCGAGCGGGGCGAGCACCGAGGCAAGCACGCCGGTCTGCGTGAACGCGAACGGCCCCTGGAACTTGAACAGCGCCCAACCGCGCTCCTGCCGCACGTCCGCCGGGACCTGCGCGGCGGGACAGACGATCGAGAGTTCGTCGCGCGTGCGCGTCACCGCGCTGAACACCGGCGAGTCGGCCCACGCGGGCATCGCTGCGTCAGGTGCGAGGCGGGCGACGGCGAACTCGCCGGGAATGGGTTGAAGCACGAGCGACATGGCGTGCGCAGCCAAACGCGGGCAAGCTGACATCGCAAGTGCGCCGCGGTTATGCGGCCAAAGCGGCAGTAGCGTCCATATTCCTCAGGAACGCACGCGACCGAGCAAGGGAGCAGGAAGCTTCTGCCGTTATTCGCGCAACGCAGCCTGACGGATCAGAACAACGCGTTCGCGACGACGCCGACGGCGGTGATCGGGCCTTGGTCGCCGAGGCCGTCGAGGGCGCGGTCGGCTTTCTTCACGATGCCCTGCACTTCCTTGTAGAGGCCGTCGTCAACGAGCAATTTGCCGAGCGTGCCTTCGCCGTTGTTCAGCTTCTGCGAGAGCTCGCGGATGTTGTTGATCGACATCTTGAGGTTGTCGGCGGTGGCGGGGTCGTAGAGCAGCGCGCCGATGGCGCCCTTGCCGGCCTTCACGTCGGCGACCATGTCGCGTGTGTCGCTGAGGAAAACCTTGGCGTCAGCCGCCGCGGACTTGATCTCGCCGACGGCCCCGAGGAGCTCGTCGTGGAGCGTCGGATCGTTGACGAGTTTGCCGAGCGTGCCTTCGCCGCTCTTCAGCTTGGCCGTGATGTCCTGAAGATTGGCGATGGTCTCGGTGAGCTTCGGGCCATTGGCGTCGACCAGTTGGTCGATCTTGGAGAAGAGCGAACCGGAGCCGTTGCTGCCGCCCAGAGCCTGGCCGATGTTTTCGGCGACGCCCTCGAGCTTGGCGCCGAGTGAGCCGAGCTGGGCGATGACCTCGTTCATGTCGACGGTGTTCTTGGTCTTGATCTCGTCGCCGTTGGCGAGGAGCACGGCCGACGCGCCGAAGCTGACGGCGAGGTGCTGGCTGCCGAGGAGGCTGGAGGTCTCGACGGAGGCGACGGCGTCGTTGGGGATCCGGACGGTGGGTTGGATAGTGAGGACGGCTTCGACGCGCTGCTGACCGAGGCGCGTGGCGGTGACGGTGCCGATTTTGACGCCGGCCATGAGCACTTCGTCGCCTGTCTTGAGGCCCTTGAGGTTGGCGAAGGGGGCGATCACGGTGTAGCCCTTGGGTTTGAAGACCTGGCCGCCGGAGAGCGACTCGAACGTGATCCAGGCGAGCGCGCAGCCGAGGAGGAAGAACAGGCCCACGCGGATGGTCTGTTGGGTGTTATTCATGATTATGCTCCAGTTGTTTGAAACGGGGATTCTTGAGGTCGATGACCGGGGAGAGGAAATCGGCGATGTCGCGGTCGGCCGGGGCGCGGAAATCCGCCGCGATGCCGGTGGCGCGAATGCGGCCGTCCATGATGATGGAGATACGATCGGCGATGTTGAGCGCGAGATCGCGGTCGTGCGTGACGACGATGCTGGTGACGGCGGTCTGCTCGCGCAGCGTGGCGATGATCTCGCTGAT
>CAYYVB010000239.1:0-2595 GCA_964475035.1 uncultured Opitutaceae bacterium
GGGGGCGCGCGGCTCAATCCGCGCCGTGCTGCAACCCGCCCTCGAGTCGCTCGGCGTCGCTGATCCGGTGTCCTACCTCACCGTCTTCCTCGCGGCGTCGTTGCTCATGATCTGGCGGCTTGAGGCGATGCTCGACCACGGCCTCGAGGGCACGGCGCTCGGCACGCTCGTCATGCCGTATTGCTCGGGTCTCGGTAATCTTCTCTTCGTCGCCATCGTCACGCGCCAGGGCGCGCCGGGGCAGGAGGTGCTGACCAACGCGCTGGTGAACAACGTCAGCAACCTCACGCTCCTCCTCGGTCTGCCGGCGTTGTTCTGGGGCCTGCAGGTCACGAGCAGCGCCGCCGGACCCAAGGGCAAGGCGCGCGGCAAGGGCGCGCTCGCCGCCGGCTCGGGCGCAGAGATCAACCGGCTCTCGTTGCTCCTCACGCTCATCGCCGTCCTGTTCTTCACTGGCGCGACCTGGCTGCTCGCCGAAGACGGCAAACTCTCGCGCGCCGACGGCCTCCTGCTCGTGGGGCTCTTCCTCTTCTGGCAATGCTTCCACGTCTTCGACGTGCTGAAGCACAACGTCCGGCAGAAGGTCTCGCTCGGGTTCATGTTCTACGTCGACGTCGTGCTCGTGCTCGCCTGCGCGTGGGTGCTCTACGAGAGCATCGACTGGCTCGTGGCGTGGATCACGACGCAGCAGGACGGGTTCATCCGCGCCGACAACCTCGGCTGGCTGAGCGGCTGGCTGATGGTGCTGCCGAACGCATTGCTCGCACTCTACTGGGGTTTTCGCCGCCGCGCGGAAGTCGTCTACAGCTCGCAGGTCGGCGACGGCCACATCTGCATCCCGCTCTGCATCGGCCTGCTCGCGCTTGTCGCTCCCGTCGCCGTGCCGGCGTTTTTCGTCACCGGGCTGCTGACCATCCTTGGTGCCGTCGCGGCGCACCTGCTCTTCCTGCTCATCTGGGGCGGCCTGCCGCGCTGGTCCGGCGCGATCTTCGTCGGCGTCTACGCGTGGTTCCTGTGGGCGGGATTGGGGAACTGAGGAGCGCAGGCGTCCCGCCTGCATGCTCCCAGCAGGCGAGACGCCAGCGCTACTTCAGGCCAGCGGGTCGGCGGCGAATTTCTGGCTGAGCTCGACCCACGGCTTTTGCGCGGCGAGCCAGGTCGTATTCGAGCGGATCTCGGTCATCGAGCGCGCGGTGTGGTTGCAGAAAAGGTAGCTGTTCTCGCCGAGCCGCAGGCAGGCGTCATAGTGCGTGCCGTGCGCGGCCGCGGCGAAGGCGAAGTCGCCCACGCCGAGCTTGTGGCCCGCCAGCTCCTTCAGCATCGAGGCGACGTCGAAAGTGAATTGCTGCTTGTAGCTCTCCGCGCGCGGTCCCTCGTAGGCGAGAATCGCGCCGCGTTCGGCCCGCAGCGAGACGAGCACCCACTCGTTGAACACGGGTTGCCCGTAGGCTTGGTTCATCTTCGTGAGGGCGGCGGCGACGGTGTCACGGGCATCGGCGAGATTCATCGGCGTGTTTCCAACAGGCCGAGCCGAGCGCCGCCAGTCAATTGTGCGCCTTTGTGCCGTGGACGCGTTAACGCAGCGTAAATCAAGCCGCGCGTCGCCATCAGCGCTTCAACGCGTGACCTGCATCGGCTGCACGCGCTGCCCGTCAGACACGCGGTCGCCGGGGTAGAGGATGACTTCATCGCCGTCGCTGAGTCCGCCAAGCACCTGCACCTCGGCGCCGCTGCTGCGGCCGACCTGCACGGACACAAGCCGGGCGCGGCCGTCGCGCACGACGTAGGCCGCCCATGCGCCGTCGCGCCGGAACACGCCCGAGGTCGGCACTTTCAGCGCCCGCGCGTCCTCCCAGACAATGGCGCGCGCCTCCACGCGGAAGTTGTCGCCGAGACTCAGGCGCTCGGCGTGCGGCGTGACTATGTCGACCACGACATTCACGCGCTGCTCTTCGACGCCGAGCGCGGAAATCTTGGTGAAGGCCGCGGGCTCGACCAGCCGCACGCGGCCTTCCAGCGAGCCCGGGCCGCCCCATTGTTCGAGCTCGACGCGCGATCCGGGCGCGATGGCGGCGCCGTCGCGCGACAACATCTCGACCACGACCTCGAGGTCGGCGGGATCGCCGATCTCCAGCAACGGTGTGCCGGAAACGACGACGCGCGAACTCTCCTGGAACACGCGGAGCACCCTTCCGCCGATTGGAGCACGCACCTCGACGGGAACGCCGCCCGACGGCGCGACGGCGGAGAATTCGGCCAGTTCCGTCTCCACGGCGCGCAAAGCGGCCTCAGCGGAGATCATGTCGCGGGCGGCGGCGGTTTCGCGGAGTTGCGCGCTCTCGCGGTCCTGCGGCGAGACGGTGCCGGCGGCGAACATCTGCTCGATGCGGCGCAGCTCGCTCACGGCGAGGTCGTGCGACAGGCGGCTCTTTTCGAGAAGCGTGACCGCGGCGTCGCGCCGCGCCTCGGCCAGCGCGCGGTTGCGGGCGTCGAGCGGCGTGGCGGCCGGGGGGAGGATGACCGGGACGACCGCCGCGGTGGGGGCGAACGCGGGCTGCGGCCGCAAGGCGATGCGGGGCAAGGGGCCTTCGCGCG
>CAYYVB010000239.1:2605-5542 GCA_964475035.1 uncultured Opitutaceae bacterium
GGTCTCGCGGGCGGCGATCTCCGCGCCGGGCTTGAAGGGGATGCGGCGCAACTGGCCGGCGACGGGCGCGGAGACGACGAAGCGGTCGCGGATGCGCGTCTTGCCCTCTTCGCTCACGGTCGCGCGCAACGGCCCGACGGCGACGCGCGCCGTCTCGACGACGGCCGGGCGCGGGCGCAGGCCGAGCACGATCAGCGCAAGGACGACGGCGCCGGCGAGGTAGGGCAGCGCGCGGCGCAGCGGACTTTTGCGGACGGAGGAGACCGGGGCGGGATTCATGGGAGTTCGGTAAAAGTTGCGGCCAAGATCATTCCGGCGCCTTCAGCGCGCCGATGAGGTCGAGTTGCCTGAGTTTGCGCAGCACGACGAGCGCGGAGACGGCGGAGGCGACGAGGACGACGGCGGCGGCGAAGGAGTAGGTGTAGGACGTGAACACGAGCGGGATGCGCACGGTCTCGGTGTTGACGGACTGGATGATGCCCGTCGCGAGTCCCGTGCCCATCACCAGGCCGAGCGGCAGGGCGACGGCGGCGAGGAGGACCAGCTCGATCACAATGATGGCGCCGACCTCGCGCTGCGTGAGCCCGACGACGCGCAATGTGGCCAATTCGCGCGCGCGCTCAGCGAGCGAGATGCGGGCGTTGTTGTAGATGACTCCGAAGGCGACGATGACGGCGAAGGTCAGGTAGATCGTCTGGATGAGTCCCATGCTCTGCGCTGTCGTCTCGCGGAAGCTCCGGCGCATCGTCTCCTTGATCGCGATCCAACTCACGCGCGGGATGCCTTTCAGCTCGCGCAGGAAATCCGCCCGTTGCGCCGGGTCGAGTGTCACGCTCGCGCCGGTGATGACGTCGCCTTCGCCGAGGAAGCGGTTGACGGCGGTGCGCTCCATGTAGGCGGCGATGCCGGTGAAATCTTCCGCCAACGCCACGAGCGGCACGCTGCGGATCGGGCGGCGGCCCTCGAGCGCCTCGACGACGAGCTGGTCGCCCGGCTTGGCGCCGAGCACGTCGGCGAGTTTCGCCGAGACGATGATGCCCTCGGGCGGCGGCGTGATCGCGCGGCCGGCGGCGTCGACCGCACGGCTGTGCCACGAGACGGTCTCGAGGCTGCGCAGGCCGATCTGGCGGCTGCGGCCGTTGAAGTGGATGCGCACGGCGGCGCCGCGCGCCGGCTCGACGTGCAGAACGCCGGGCAGGCGCTCCAGCTCGTGTCGGATGCGCGCGGCCGACGGCTCGGCGAAACCGAGGTTCAAGTCCTGCCGCTGCACGACGTCCCATTGGAAATCCAGCACCTCGGCGATGCCCGCCTTGAAGGTGTTCGGCAATATGAGCAGCGCCGTGGCGAGCGCGAGGCCGGCGACCGTGAACAGCGCCTGCACGGGCCGGCGCTCGATGTTGCGCACGGCGATGCGGAACGACATGCCGAACCACCGGCCGGCGCCTGCACGCTCGAGAATCGAAGGGCGGTAGTTCGCCGGCGGTTCGGGCCGCATCGCCTCGGCGGGCGGAAGCTGCGCGGCGCGGCGCACGGCGCTGAAAACGCCGGCGAAGACCGCGCCGAGACCGACCGTGAGCGCGATGGCGACCGCGGCGCCGTCGGTGCGGAAACTCAGCTCCGGAAAGCGGAAGAACAGCGTATACATGTCCACCAGCACGCCGCCGAGGCCGACGCCACCCGCCGCGCCGAGCACGGTGCCGGCGACGACGATGACGGCCGCGAACTTCAGGTAATGCGTGACGATGCTCGCGTTGGTGAAACCGAAGGCCTTGAGGATCGCGATCTGCTCGCGCTGCAACGCCAGCAGGCGCGAGAGCACGGAGTTGGTCATGAAGGCCGCGACGGTGAGGAAGACCGCGGGGAAACCGATCGAGAGGATCGCGAGCACGCGGATCTCGTCGGTCACGCGGATGTGCGAGGGATGGTCTTTGCGCCCGTAGGCGCCGAGTCCGCCGTAGGGGCGCAGCAAGGCGTCGAGCGCGGCGATGACCGGCGCCTCCTGCGCGCCCGGCTCGAGCGTGAGCGAGACGAAATTGAACGCGCCGTAGAGGTCCCACGCGGTGGCGACCTCTTTGTAGGGCATCCAAAAGATGCCGTAAGTGCGGTTGTCGGGCAGCGCGGCGCCGGGGCGCGACTCGAAGACGTATTCCGGCGAGAGCACGATGCCCGCGATGCGGAATTCCTGGCGGCGGCCGTTGAGGAGCATCGCCAGCGTGTCGCCGGGCTGGAGCTGGTTGGCCTCGGCGAAGGCCTCGCCGACCAGCACCTCGCCGCGCGCGCCCGGGCTGAGCCAGCGGCCGCGGCGCAGGTGGAGGCGGTTGAGCTGCGCGTCGCCGTAGTCCGGCACGGAGCGGACGAGGCCGCTCGCGGGCTCGTCGAGGCCGGGCAGGTCGAGCGTGACGTTGACGGAGATGTTCGTCTCGACGGCGGCGACGCCGGGCAGCGCGGCGATGCGGTCGGCGAGGTAGTTGGGCGCGCGCTTCAGCGGGGCGAAGATCTCCGCGAACCGGTTCGTGCGGTAATACGTGGCGCTCGCGCCTTCGAGCGACGCGATGAGGCTGCGCGCCATGATGAGCATCGCGAGACCGCAGGCCATGACCAGCGACACCGCCGCCGCCTGGCCCTTCAGCCGGGCGAGGTCGCGGAGCAGCTTGCGGTCGAGTTGACTGATCACGTCTTGGGAAAAACTCCAAACGCCAAAGGTCCAAACGCCAAACCGGTCAGCGACGCGCAGGCGCGGGCCGACAGGTGGGGCGGGCTTTGGTGATTGGCGTTTGGCATTTTGGGATTTGCGCGCGCCGTGCGCGCGTCAGTCACCACCGCAGCGTGTTCGGGGCGACGCGCGTCTCGTTGCGGCGTTCGCTCAGGACCTTGCCGTCCATGAAGTGGATGACGCGGTCGGCCATGTCGGCCATGACGGCGTTGTGGGTGATGATG
>CAYYVB010000240.1:0-5527 GCA_964475035.1 uncultured Opitutaceae bacterium
CCCTCGAGCAGGAAATGAAGGCCCGCGTGCAGGAGATGCAGGCGAAGGTCGTCGAAGCCCAGGCGCAGGTGCCGATGGCGATGGCCGAGGCCTTCCGCGCCGGCAAACTCGGCGTCATGGATTACTACAAGATGGAGAACGTGCAGGCCGACACGGCCATGCGCGGCTCGATCGCCCATCCCGAAGGCAAGAAGTGAGCGCCTGCGCTCGTGACACCCTGACGCCATGAGATGGCTCCAATGGGCCCTCGATAATCTCTGGACGCTGCTGATCATCGCCGGCGTCGTCGCCCAGCTTTTGCAGGCCATGAAGGGCCGCAAAGGCCAGGGAGACGCCGCGCCGGAGGCGCACGCCGCGCCTCAGGATTACGAATTCGAGGACCCGGAACTCGCCGAGCGCACCCGTCGCATCCGCGAGGAGATCCAGCGCAAGATCGCCCAACGCCAGCGCGGCGACGCTTCTGACGCGGAGTCCACGCCGGAGCCGGCATCGTGGGATGCGGAACCCGCAGCCTTCGAAGAAGCTCCGCCGGTCATCCGCCCGACTTCGGTTGAACGCGCTCCGGCTGCCGCCCCCGCGATCCCCGGTTACGCCACGCGACTCGATGCGCAGCGCTCCGCCGAAATCCTCGAGCAGCAAGCCGCGCTCGCCGAACGTCTCCGTCAAGCCCAAGACATGAAGGCCGCGGCACAGCGCCGTGCCGCTTTCGAGGCACAATCGATCAGTCCTGTCACGCAGGCACGCCAGGTCGCGCGGGGCGCCTTGCTGGATGATCTGCACAGCCCCGCGGCTCTGCGCCGTGCCTTTGTCCTGCGCGAAGTGCTCGGCCCACCGGTCGGCTTGCGTTGAATTGCGGACGCTTGGGCTCGACCCTCCGGAGGCCGGCCCACTCGTTCAGATCTCCCACTCGCCCGCCTGACCGGCGGCGAGTTGGGACTCGATCGCGTCGTCACGGCGTTCGCGCGGTCGGATCACGAGACCGGTGTTGCGGTAATACACCACGCTCGCGGGCGGAACGGATTCGAGCAACCAGACGTTGGCACCGATCACCGAGCCGGAGCCGATGTGGGTCGTGCCGCCGAGGATCGTCGCGTGGGCGTAAATGGTCACGTGGTCGCCGATCTCCGGATGGCGCTTCACGCCTTTCACGGGCTGGCCTTGGGCGTCGGTCTCGAACGACTTCGCGCCGAGCGTGACACCTTGGTAGATTTTCACGTGGTGACCGATGACCGCGGTCTCGCCGATGACGACGCCCGTGCCGTGATCGATGAAGAAGTGCGTTCCGATCTGCGCGCCGGGGTGGATGTCGACGCCGGTGCGTTCGTGCGCGTATTCGGTGAGCATGCGCGGCAGCAGCGGCACGCCGTGGCGATACAGGACGTGCGCGATGCGCTGGAGGGAGACGACGAGGACAGTCGGGTAGGCGAGGATGATCTCTTCGAAACTGCGTGCGGCCGGATCGCCGCGGTAGGCGGCGTCGACGTCGGTCTGCACGATGCGGCGGACCTCGGGCAGCGCGGCGAGCGTGGCGTGCGAGATGCGGGCGGCGTTGGTGGCGGGGTCGGCATCGGCGGCGAAGCGCAGGCTTTTTTCGAGCTCGGTGCGCAAGCGAAGTTCAATTTCGCCCAGCAAATCCCCGAGCCAGGCCGCGACCTCGGTCTGTTTCAGCGAAGCCGCCTCGAAATAGCCCGGAAACAGCACGTGCATGAAGTTGCGGGCCAGTTCGGCGACGGTGTCCTGCGAAGGCAGATTCGGGCCGTCGAGGTGATTGATACCGCCATCACGGGCGTAGGAAGCGAGCAGGGCGGAGGCGATATCGGGTGGCGGCATGGCGTGGGACGGGATTTTCCGCGGAAAACGCCACGGGTCAAACGCGGGAAAATCTCAGGTTGGGCGGCGCGAACCATGCCCGTCCCGTCGTGCTCAGCTTGATGCGGCGGGAATCGCTTGGCTCGGGCTTGGTTCTTCCGATGCCCGTTTTGCGCCAGCGATCGTGGAGTGCTCAGGGGGGGACTCGAACCCCCACGCCTTACGGCACACGCCCCTCAAACGTGTGTGTCTACCAATTCCACCACCTGAGCATTTCCAAAGAAGGAAGGGCGAATTAGGTAAATCGCGTGCGCCGTGTAAAGCCCTGAAATGCGCTTGCGTTGAACTTTCTGGCGGGGACACTTCCGCCTCCTGCGCGCCGACCTATGCGCGCGGAACACCAAGCCTCCTAACCGACTCATACCGGGTGTTGTCACACCCGTTTACCGCCCATTCATGGACGACCCTAAGCCCGCCAACGAGAGCAACCCGGAAGGTCTGAACAAGATCGACCTGACCCAGTTGCAAGACTTCACCTTCGGCACCCAGTGGACCGAGGTCAAACCCGTCGGCCCCGGTGGCCGGCGCGAGCGCGACTTCGATCGCGGAGACCGCCGGGAGCGGCGCGATGATGGTCCCCGGGGCGGAGCTCCGCGCGATCGTCGCGGTTTCCGCAAGCCCGCCGGCGCCCCTGGCGCTCCGGCCGGCACGGGAGATGGGCAGGGAAGCGGCGCTCCGCGTGGCCCGCAGGGCGAACGTCCGTTCGGGGATCGTCCGCCGCGCGGCGATGGTTTCCGCGGCGGTCCGCGCCGTGATTTCCGGGGCGGTGGCGGCGAAGGCCGCGGCTTCGGTGGCGAACGCGGCGCGCCCATGGAGCGCGGTCCGTATGTCAGCCCGCATTTCACCTGCACCTGCTATCCGGAGGACACCGGTTTCGCCGCGATGGTGAAGGCCGTGCGCGCCTCGTGCCGCACCTTCCAGTTGTTCGAAATCACGAAGGCCGTCCTGGAGAAAAACGACCGCTTCGTCGTCGTCATCCAGCGCAAGGCCGCGGAAAAATCCTCCGCGTCCGCTCCGTCGGCCGAAGGCGAGAGCGCTCCGGCCGCCGAGACGGAAAAATCGGCCAAGCCCGGCCCGCTCTTCATGGCGATGCCGGACCATCTGCCCTTCGACACCGAGGAGGCTGCGATCCAGCACGTGCTCAAGCACCACCTCGCGAACTTCTTCACCACCGAGGAGGTCGAGGTCGACGCGCCCAAGGGAAATTTTCCGATCATCAACAAGTGCGGGATCACCGGTGAACTCCTCGGCCCGCCGAACTACCACAAGTATCAGCAGATCCTCACGCAGCATCATGCGACGCGCCTGGGCCGCATGCCGTTCGAAAAGTTCCGCGAGAGCATCGTCTCCGCCCGCGAGCCCGAGGTGATCCAGCAGTGGCTCGACAAGATGAAGAAGGCCACGCGCTACACGTGGAATCCCACCTTCGGCAAACCCGCCGCCGCCGCCGCGCCGACCGACACGGTTGCGACCGAGTCCGCGCCGGCCGAGTCCGCTCCCGTGAGCGAGGCGCCCGTCGCCGAGGCTGCGCCTGCGCCGGCGCCCGAAGCCGCCGCGCCCGCCGGTCCGAGCTTCGACAACTTCGACGAGGCCCGCGCCTACTTGCTCACGCAGATGAAGGAGAAGGTCGTGCGCGCGGTCGAAAACGTCCGTTTCCACGGCAAGCTCATCGAGAAACTCCCGCCCGGCGAAATCAAACGCGCTGTCGAGGGCCACGTGGAGCGCCAGCGCCGCTTCCCGCTCGACACCGCCAACGCCCTCCGCGGCCGTCTGCGCCGGGAAGGTTTCACCATTTTCAAGAAGGGCTCGCGCGGCGTCTCCTACGTCTGCGCCGTCAAGCGCCGCTTCCGTGTTCCCGGCCAGGTTTTCTCCGAGACCATCTCGGCGCTCATCGAGTTCATCGAGAAAAACCCGATGGTGCCGGTGAAGGATCTGCCGCAGAAATTCCTCGGTCTCGACCTCGCTGCGGCGATGGCCGCCGTGCCGCTGCCCGAAGGCACGCCGACCTCGCAGGCCCCGTTCCTTGCGCTCCCGCCCGAACAGGGCGAGAAGCTGCGCAAGATGAACAACGACCTCCGCTGGCTCGTCATGGAGGGCTACGTCACCGAATTCTCCGACGGCAAACTCTTCGCCCCGCCGCCGATGGCGCCGCAGGCCGCGAAGAAAGCCGAGTCCGGCGAGGAACACGATCCGGTCGACTTCCCCGAAGCCGCGCCGGAGGTTGCGCCTGCGCCGGCCGCTGAGGCCACTGCGGATGAACCCGCTCAGGCGGAATCGGCCGCTGAGGTCGCTCCCGCGGAAGAATCCGCGGCCGCCGAGGCCGCGCCCGCGCCCGAGCCCGAGAACAAGCCCGACGCCCCGTCGAGCACGACCTGAGCCCGCGCCATGCGTCGCGTGCTGATCCTCGGTAATTCGGGATCCGGCAAATCGACGCTGGCCGCGCGACTCGGCGCCGAACTCAACGCTCCCGTCCTCGATCTCGATACGCTCGTCTGGGAACCCGGACGCATTGCTGTCGCGCGCCCTGCTGGCGAGGTGCGGAGCGATCTCCGCGAATTCTGCACCCGGCACGAAGCCTGGATCGTCGAAGGCTGCTACGGCGACCTCGCCGACGTCGTGCTCGATGGCCGCACGGAGTTGCTGCTCCTGAATCCCGGCGAGGAAACCTGCGTCGCGCATTGCCGTTCGCGTCCGTGGGAGCCGCACAAATATGCGTCGAAAGAGGAGCAGGACGCGCGGCTCGAACTCCTCGTCGCCTGGGTGCGCGACTATTATCACCGCGACGGTCCGCTGTCGCTCGTGGGCCACCGGGCGGTCTACGACGCCTACGCCGGCCCGAAGCAGGAACTGAAGTAGGCCCGGCTTCCGCCAGTCTTAGGCCCGCAACCGCACATGGTGACGGTCGCCGTCGACGATCGAGAGCGTGAGATGACGCGTGTTGGCGGGCAGCCAATCGGAGATCTTCTCCGGCCATTCCACGGCCATGATCCACGGCCGGACGAGAAATTCCTCGAGCATCAACCCCTCGACCTGGCGCGCCTGCTCCAGTCGGTAAGCGTCGAGATGCAGCAACGTGCGCCCCGACCCGCGGTAGACCGAGTAGAGTGCGAAGGTCGGGCTCGTCACCGACTCGCGCACGCCAAGCCCCTGCGCGAGGCCCTGGACGAATGTCGTCTTGCCCACGCCCATGTCGCCGTGCAGCGCCAGCGTCGTGTCGTCCGGCAACATGGCAGCAAAGCGCGCCGCAAGTTCGCGTGTGGCGGCGGCGGATTCCGTCGTCACACCCGCGCGCAAGCGCTCCAGCAGTTCGGCCGGGTCATTCATCGCAGGTGCTCGTAGCCGCTGTAATTCGCCAACGTGACCGCGCCCGCCGGCAGTTTACCTTTCCGGACCAGGCTGCCGATCTGGCTCAGCCGGACGCGGGGAAATTTCCGCTGCCACGCCTGCGTGAAGCGCTTTATGTCCGCGCGGCCGCAGACGACGATGAGCAGTTCGTAATCCTCGCCGTCGCTGAGCGCGTGGAACAACGGCGTCTGTCTCGTCTGGACCGCGCAACGCCGCGCCGCGGCGCTGACAGGGATCGCATTCGGCCACAGCGCCGGGGTCAGCCCCGCCGGAGTGAGCGCGTGCAGGTCCTTCGCGAGGCCGTCGCTCACAT
>CAYYVB010000241.1:0-5473 GCA_964475035.1 uncultured Opitutaceae bacterium
CTCGGTGCCCGCGCTGAAGGTCGAGGAGGTGGGCACGGCGTCGTTCTCCCCGGGCGTGACGTTGCGCGGCTCGCCGACGGCGGCGCCGTCCTTCACGCCGACGACGAAGAGGTGGTCGCGCTTGCCCTCGACCCACGAGTCCCAGTGGCGGTAGAGGAGCGAGGTGGCGATGCGGGCCTTGACCTTGCTGCTGGCGCGGCGGTCGAGCTCGGCCTTGTTGGCCGCGTCGGCCTCGGCGAACGGGAGCATCGAATGCTCGGGAAACACGGAGGAGACGAACGCGATCTTGTCCCCCGTCGGCGACCAGATGGGGCCGGACGCGCCGGTGGAGAGCGAGGTGAGGCGGGTGGCTTCGCCGCCGTCGAGCGAGAGCAGCCAGATCTGGTAGTCGCCGTCGCGGTTCGACTCGAAGGCGAGCCATTTGCCGTCGGGCGACCAGCGGGCGTGGCGTTCGTTCTTCGGCGTGGCGGTGAGGCGGCGCGGTTCGCCGCCGGCGGTCGGCACGAGCCAGAGGTCGGACTGCGTGCGGTTCTCGTCCATCAGCACCTCGGCGACGGTGTAGACGACGAACTGGCCGTCGGGCGAGACCTGCGGGTCGCTGACGCGCTTGAACTGGAACATGTCGGCCAGCTCCATCGGGCGGCGCCCAGCCGCGTGGGCGGCCGGCGGGAGGAGGACGGTGGCAAGCAGGAGGAGCAGGCGGACAGCAGCGGAGGGCAGACGCATGCCGCGAGTGAAAGCAATCCGCCGGGCGAGTCGAGAAGAAGGGCGGGGCTCAGTGGCGGCCGAGCCGGCGGGAGCAGAGTGCGAGGACGGCGAGGCCGAGCACGAGCAGTTGCCACGCACCGGGCTCGGGAATCGCCACGAACTGGGAGAGGACGACGCTGTTGATCGCGAAAGGGCTGCTGTCGCCGTAGTTGACGAGGAAGGAGCCGAGGCCGTCGCTGGTGAAGATCCGCGAACCGCTGGCGGCCCCGGAGAATGCGCCGGTGAGCGCCGTGGCCGAGAGGATCGTGAAGGTGTCCGCGGGGGAGACGGACGACTCGAAGTCCGCGATGAAGTCGAGCTGGAGGAGGGAGCCGCCAAGGTTGGCGAGACCATTGACGGCGAGGACATCGTGGCCGATGCCGGGCGTGGTTCCGCCGAGCTGGATCTGCAGCCGGGCGGTGGACTGGAGCGTGAGGTCGCCCACTATGGAGAGGAAGCCCGGCGAATTTCCGGGGGAGACGAGGCCGGCGGTGGTGATTTCCGGTGCAGTGATCGTGCCGGTGCCGGCCAGCGTGCCGGCCCCGAGATCGAGCGGCTCCGCGAAGTTGATGAAACCCCCGGAGGAGAGGACAAGGGTGCCGCCGGCATTCGTGAAATCACCGCCGAAGGACAGCTCCCCTCCGGAAACGGTGAGGGTGCCGGCGTTGACAAAAGGAATGTCGAGGTAGGTCGTGCCGCCGACGTCGCGGGTGTAGGTGCCGTGGTTGATGAAGGAGAACGTGCCCGCGGTGCCGCCGAAGGAGGGGTTGTGGATGCTGTAGCCGGAGGCGTTCCGGTCGTTGAAGGTGCCGTGGTTGATGAGCGCTCCCCCGTTGCCGCTGCGGAGGTAGGCCGAGTCCCAGTTGACCGTGCCCTGGTTGACGAGGGTGCGGCCGTTGAAGTCGCGGTAGGAGTCATGGGCGGAACCGAGGTTCAGGACCGTGCCGGCGCCGATCGTTGTGGTGAGGCCGGAGTTGTCGGCGGCGTTCCAGTTGCCGCCCTGCCAGCCGAAGGCGACGGCCGTCAGCGTGCCGTTGAGCGTGAGGGTGCCGGCCGACTGGATGACCGCGCCCGCGCCGGTGAACTGCGCGCCGGTCTGCAGCGTGTAATTGTTGGTGAAGTAGAGCGTGGTGCCGGCGGCGGCGTTGACGACGCTGGTGGCCGACATCGTGCCGCCGGCCCGCAACTGGAGGTCGCCCTGCTGGAGGTTGACCGCGCCGTGGTTGTCGAAGGGGGTGTCGAGGTAGGTCGTGCCGCCGACGTCGCGGGTGTAGGTGCCGTGGTTGATGAAGGAGAACGTGCCCGCGGTGCCGCCGAAGGAGGGGTTGTGGATGCTGTAGCCGGAGGCGTTCCGGTCGTTGAAGGTGCCGTGGTTGATGAACGCTCCCCCGTTGCCGCTGCGGAGGTAGCCGGTGAGCCAGTTGACCGTGCCGTGGTTGGTGATCGTCGTGGCGTTGAAGTCGTGATAACTGCCGCCTGAGATTTCGAGGGAGACGCCGCTGGGGACGGTGTTGCCGCCTAACTGGGTGGCCGCAAGGCTGGTCGTGCCATCCCAGAAAACCTGCGCATCGGCTCCCACAGCTCCGAGTGCGCAGCACACAAGGAGCAAAATATCACGGCCAGGGAAGCGCGTGGAAGGGCTCTTCAAGCGGGGGATATCCGTGGCGAATTCCCCGGAAAAGGCGATGCGTTATTCGGGTGCCGGAAGCCGCGTCGGGGTCTCCGGCGCGGCCGGACGCAGACGGGCTTACTGGCCGAGGCGCTGGCGGTATTTGTCGTGCAAGTCGGTCTGGCGGCTGCGGAGCTCGATCGGGGCGCCGTCGATGTAGGCGAGCTGGACGTTGCTGGTCAGCTCGAGGGCGTCGCCGTCGGAGACGAAGAGGGTCGCGCGTTTGCCGACCTCGAGCGAGCCGAGTTCGTCGCCAAGGCCGAGGAGCTGCGCAGGGTAGAGCGTGACGGCGCGCAGGGCCTCGTCGCGGGGCAGGCCGAAGCCGGAGGCGAGCGCGGCCTCGTAGGGGAGATTGCGCTCGTTGCCGGTCTCGCTGGCCCCGTCGGTGCCCATGGCGATGCAGAAGCGCACGCCGGCGGCGTGGAGCTTGGCCGGGGCGGCGTAGGGCGTGTCGTAGGCCTCGTCGCGGCGGGCGGGGAGGTTGAAGGTGCCGGCGAGGATGACGGGGACATTGGCGGTCTTGAGCCGGTCGGCGGCCATCCAGGTGTCGCGGCCACCGACGAGGGTGAAGGCGAACTTCTCCTCGCGGGCCCAGTCGAGCACGGCGTCAATCTGCGTGAGGGTGTTGGCGTGGACGAAGAGAGGCAGCTCGCCGCGGAGGACGGGCAGCAGGGCCTCAAGGCGAAGGTCGGTGTCGGTGCGGCCGGCGGATTTGGCCGAGGCGTAGGCGCGGGCGGCGGCCCAGGTGTCGCGGATGAGCTTGAGGCGCTCGGCCAGCGTGCGGCGCTGCTCGTCGGCGGCGCGGGGGTTGGCGGGGTTGCGCGGGAAATCCATCGCGGGCCAGTAGAGGTGGAGGGCCGCGGCGGCGCGCACGGTCATGTCCTCCCAGGTCCAGCCGTCGAGGCGGACGACGGCGGAGGTGCCGGCGAAGAGGGCCTGCGGACCGCCGCCGAAACCGCCGGAGCCGGCGAGCGGGGTGACGTGGGCCGTGAGCACGCCGTTGAGTCGGGCGACGGGGATGAGGTCGCTGTCGGGGTTGATGGCGACGAGGGTCCGGGCGTTGGGGTTGACCGGGCCGGTCTCGGCGGTGTCCACGGTGGCGCGGACGGATTGGATCTCGGTCAGGCCGAGCTGGGAGTTGGCGGAGATGAAGCCGGGGTAGAGGTGACGGCCGGTGACATCGACGACGGTGGTGCCTTCGGGTGCGGCGAGGCCGGGTCCGATGGCGGCGATGCGGCCGTCAGCCATGAGGAGGTCGGTGTTTTCGAGTGATGCGCCGCTGACGGTGTGGACGGTGCCGCCGCGGAGGAGGACGGGGGCGGCGGGGCGCTGGGCCGGGATGACGGTCGAGGCCGCGGCCGCGAGGGGCAGGAGCGCGAGGGCGAGAAGGGTCGCGGGGGATTTCATTGGCGGATCCCTCCGATGTGGGTGCTGCAATTGTGGGTGTCGCCGCCGCCATGATAGATGGCGCGGTATTCGTCGCTCTCGTGGTAAAGCGCCTCGGCCAAGGCGCGGAGCGCGGGCGGCAAGGGCGGATTGTCGCCGCCCTCACCTTCGTCACCGCCGGGCCGACCGCCGCCGAGCGCGCGCTGGCGCAACGGAAGCGCCTTCTGGACGAGAGCGTTCTTCTCGGCGGCGTTGGCCGCGCGCAGCGCGGCGTCCTCCGCCAGGTCGAAGTAACGGCGGCCCTCGATCCACGTCTGCTCGGGACGCACGGAGGTGGAAAGCGGGTGTCCGTTCCAGATGACGAAGTCCGCGTCCTTGCCCGGCTCGAGCGAACCGACGCGGCCGTCGATGCGGAGCTGTTTCGCGGGATTGATCGTCACGAAGGCGAGCGCCTCCTCGGGCCGGAGGTTGCCGTATTTGACGGCCTTCGCCGCCTCGGTGTTGAGGCGGCGGGCCATCTCGGCGTTGTCGGAGTTGAAAGACACCAGCACGCCCGCGCGGTGCATGAGCGCACCGGCGTGGGGAATGCCGTCGATCACCTCGTATTTGAACGCCCACCAATCGGCGAAGGCGGATGCGCCCGCGCCGAGCTGGGCGATTTCCGGCGCGACCTTGTAGCCCTCGAGGATGTGCTGGAAGGTCGCGACGGGCAGCCGCAACTCCTGGGCGAGGCGCACAAACATCAACACCTCGTCCTGCCGGTAGGAATGGATGTGGATGACGCGGTCGCCGCGGGCGATCTCGCTCAAGGCTTCGAGCCGCAGGTCGCGGCGCGGCGGCAGCGGGGCGCGGCCGGCCCTGAACTCCGCCCACGCCTGCTCGTAGTCGGCGGCGCGCTTGAAGCCGTCGAGAATCGTCTCGCGCACGCCCATGCGCGTGATCGGGTAGCGCGTGCGCACGGTGCGGTTGCCGAAAGGATTCGCCTGCACGACGTTTTCGCCGAGGGCAAATTTCACGCCGGGCTTCGCACCTTCGAGGAGCAAACCCTCGGCCGAGGCGCCCCAGCGCAGCTTGATCACGGCGTTCTGTCCGCCGATGGAGTTGGCGGAGCCGTGGAGCAGATTCGCCACGGTGACACCGCCGGCCAGCTGCCGGTAAAGGTCAATGTCGGTGGGGTCGAGCACGTCGGCGATGCGGACCTCGGAGGTGATGGAACTCGCGCCCTCGTTGACGCCGCGCTGGATCGCGATGTGCGAGTGGCAGTCGATCAGCCCGGGCGTGACGTGGCGGCCGGTGGCGTCGATGACCTGCGCGCCGGCGGGTGCGGCGAGATTGCGACCGACCGCATGGATTTTGCCCGCGCGGATGAGGAGATCGGCCTGAGTGAGCGTGCCGGCCGGGCCTTGCGTCCAAATCGTGGCGTTCTGCACCAAAACCCATTCGGGCTGAACGGGAGGTGCGCTGCGACCGTAGGCCCCGGCGGGATAGGTCCCGACCGTGGCGAGGATTTTCCTGTCGGCGGAGGTCACGGCCGACGGGTCGGCGGGTTTCTCCGCGGAACGCGGGCCGCGGGGCTCCTCGGCGGGCGCGGCCCCGGTGCGCTGCGCGCTCCAGCGGAACGGCGTGCCGTCGGCGAGCTGGCCGGTGCCGGTCAGCGCGTCGCCGCTGCCC
>CAYYVB010000242.1:0-5469 GCA_964475035.1 uncultured Opitutaceae bacterium
CCATGTCTCCGAACGGGTGTTACCTATGTCTCCGGTCCATACAGACCCCAACGCGCTCGGGCGCGAACGCGTTGCGGTCAACGCGTTCCACTTCGCCCTCGCTGCGCGCCCTTATGCCAGCCTTTCCCCTTGTCCGGGGCGGGGCGCCGTCTGAACTAATCTTCCCATGGCTTCGCGTTCGCCCCGTTTCGTCCTCAAGTTCGGTTCCGGCATCCTCACCAATCCGAAGGGCAACACGCTGGACCGGCGCCAATTCACGCGCCTCGCCGCCGAGGTGGCAGCACTCGTCCGCTCCGGCCACGCCTGCGTCATTGTCTCCAGCGGCGCCGTCGCCGCGGGCATGGCCGCGCTCGGCCTGACCGAGCGTCCGCGCGATCTCGCCGCCCGCCAGGCCTGCGCCGCCGTCGGGCAATCGCGTCTGATGGGACTCTACGCCACCGTCTTCGCCCGCCACGGCCTGCATGTCGCACAACTGCTCCTCACGCACGGCGACCTCGACAGCCGCACGCGCCACGCCAACGCGCGCAACACCCTCGAACACCTGCTCGGACGCGGGAACACCGTGCCGATCATCAACGAAAACGACTCCGTCGCGGTCGAGGAACTCAACTTCGGCGACAACGATCGTCTCTCGGCCGAGGTCGCGTTGCTGACCCGCGCCGACCGCCTGTTCATCCTCACGAGCGTCGACGGCCTGCTCGACGCCGCGGGCCGCGTCGTTCCGGTCGTGCGCGATTCCGCCGCCGTGGGCGGACTCGTGCGCGAGGACAAGGGCCGCACCTCTGTCGGCGGCATGGTGACAAAGCTGCAAGCCGTGCAGATCGCCGTCAGCGCCGGCATCCCCGCGCACATCCTCAACGGCCGCACGCCCGGCGTGCTCGCCGCCGCGCTTGCCGGCCGGCCCGTCGGCACCCAATTCCCCGCCGCCCGCCGCCGGCGCGCCGCGTCATGAAGCCGCTCGCCGAAGAGATCCGCGCGCTCGCCGTCCGCGCCCGCGCCGCCAGCCGTGCGCTCTCCGTCGCGAGCACCGCGGACAAGAACCGCGCGTTGCACGCCATGGCCGACGCCCTGCTCGCTGCGCAGGCCGAGATCCTCGCCGCGAATGCCGCCGATGTCGCCGCCGCGCGCGCCGACGGACTTTCCGCGGCCTTGCTCGACCGGCTGCAACTCGACCCCGCCCGCGTCGCCGGCCTCGCCGTCGCCGTGCGCGCCGTGGCGGACCTGCCCGATCCCGTCGGTCGCGTGCAGCGCGAGTGGACGCACGCCAACGGCCTGCACTTCGCCCGCACCAGCGTGCCGATCGGCGTCATCGGCATCATCTACGAGTCGCGGCCCAACGTCACCAGCGACGCCGCCGCGCTCTGTCTGAAGGCCGGCAATGCCGTCATCCTCCGCGGCGGCTCCGAGGCGCACGCGACCAACCGCGCGCTCGCCGCCGCGTTGGCGCGCGGTCTCGTCGCCGCCGGTCTGCCCGGCGACGCCGTGCAGCTCGTGCCGACGACCGACCGCGACGCCGTGCGCCACCTCTGCGCGCTCGACGGCTTGGTCGACCTCGTCATCCCCCGCGGCGGGCGCAGCCTGATCGAGACGGTCGTCGCCCACGCGCGCGTGCCGGTGATCAAGCATTACGACGGCATCTGCGCGCTCTACGTCGACGCCGCCGCCGACCTCGCGATGGCGGAGGAGCTCGTGCTCAACGCCAAGTGCCAGCGGCCCGGCGTGTGCAATGCCGTCGAGACCCTGCTCGTCCACCGCGCCGTCGCCGCGGACTTTCTCCCGCGCGCCGGGACGGCTCTACGCGCCCGCGGCGTGGAGCTGCGCGCCGATCCGCCCGCGCTCGCGCTCCTCGGCGGCGCGCAGCTACCGCAGGTCGTGCCGGCGACGCCGGAGGATTTCCGCACGGAGTTTCTCGCCCTTGTCCTCGCCGTGAAAGTGGTCGACGACCTCGACGCCGCGCTCGCTCACATCGCGGAGCACGGGTCGCACCACAGCGACGCCATCGTCACCGCCGATGCCGCCGCGGCGGAGCGATTCCTGCGCGAAGTCGACAGCGCCGCGGTTTATTGGAACGCGAGCACGCGTTTCACCGACGGCGGGGAGTTTGGGTTCGGGGCGGAGATCGGCATCAGCACCGACCGCCTCCACGCCCGCGGCCCGATGGGCCTCGGGGAACTCACGACCTACAAATACGTCGCGCGCGGCAGCGGCCAAGTGCGCTGAGCGCTTTCACTTTTTGTTCCTCTGGCGCCAGGTCCAGGGTGGCGTCGGATCCTTGTCCTGCCAGACGCCGAAACGCTGTTCGCGGGCGCGGCGCTCGAGGCCCTCCATCACGCGGTCCTGCGGGTAAAGCCGTTTATACCACCAACCCCAGCCGGCGGCGACGATGTCCTCGTTGAGCGAGCGTCCGCCGCGGTAGGTGATGTCGCCGATCAGGCGGCCGAAGGAATCGATGGTTTTGGCCCGGATGCGCACCTCGACGCCAAGGACACGCTCCTCGGTGAAGCGTTTGGCCTGTTCGCCGCGGGCCTGCTTGAACTCCGGCGCGTCGAGCCGGGCAAGGCGCACCTCGTAGAAATCCTCGCCCTTCTGCACCTCCAGCGAATCGCCGTCGCGCACCTTGACGACGCGCGCGGAAAAATCACGGAGGTTTGACGGCGCGCGGCGTGTCCGCGCCTCCAGCCACGGCGCCGCCAGCAGCAGCACGACGAGAATCAACGCGAGCAGGCGCGGCAGCGGAGTCACGGCGTGCAGCGTAGTGGACGGCGCGGGCTTGCCGAGCCGTTTCCGTCGCGGGCGCAAGTTCCGGTTGGCAAGCGCGGCGGACTTGGCCAATCCTCCGCGCCATGTCCGCGCCCGCTCCGCGTCGTCGCCTCTGGCCCTGGGTCGTTGCCGTCCTCGGCGTCGGGTTGCTGACCCTCGTGTTCGCGCGCCGGCCGCTGGCGGCGGCGGTGCTCAACACTTCGCTGCGCCTCGCCGGGGCGGGCGACGTGCGTTTCGCGGTGACCGAAGCGTCGCCTTGGGAAGTGGAGGTGCAGAACCTGAGCCTGAGTTTCCGCACGCAGCGTTTCGCGGCGGACCGTGTTCGCATCGAGCGCGCGAGCTGGTGGCAACCTTCGCTCGGCGCCGTGCGCGTCGCGGGCGCGCGCGTGCCGCTGACGCTCGACGGTTCCGACACGAACCCTTGGGCCTGGGCGACCTATTCCGGCAGTGGCGGCGGCGCCGTCTCGCCCGCGGCGGCGCTGGCCGTGCCGGCCGATGAAGTCACGCTCGACGGCGTGCTCGCCGTGCAGGTGGCCGGGCAGAAGGAGCAGGAGGTGCGGGTGCAATTCGCCGCCCGGCTCGAGGACGACCGCTCGTGGAGCGGCCGCGTCACCGCCGAGGCGACGGGATTCAAGGCCGAGGCGGAGGGCACGCTCGATCCGGCGACGCTCGCCGCGCGTTTCCACGTCCGCCACGCCGAACTCGATCTCGCGCGCTGGCAGGGCTACATCCAGCAACTCGTCGTCCTGCCCGCGGGCCGTTGGGACCTCGGCGGATTGCTCAGCGGCACGGCCGAGGGCGGCTACGCCGGCGGAAAATTGACGGCGCACGCGACGGTGAGTCTGCGCGACGGCATGCTCGGTTATCCGCCGCGCAGCCTCGTGGCGACAGGTGTCAGCGCGGATTTCACCATCACCGATCTCGACCGTTTCATCACTGCGCCCGGCTTGGTGCGCATCGCCGAGCTGAAGGCCGGAGAGATCCGCGCCACGGCGCTCGAGCTGGAGCTCGCCTTCGACACCGCCGAACGCATCGCGGTCAGCCGCGCCACGCTCGAGGCCTTCGGCGGCCGGCTCGCGGCGGAGCCGTTCAAGGTGTTCCTCCGCTCGGACGAGCTCGAGGCCACGCTCCTCGTCGACGGCATGGATGTAACGCAGGTGCTCGCCCTCGTGAAGGACGCGCCCGCGAAGGCGCAGGGCCGCGTCGACGGCCGCGTGCCGATCCGCATCGACGCCGGCGGCCTGCGCTTCGGCACGGGTTGGTTGGAATTGAAGCGCGGCGTGCACGCCGAGGTGCAGTTCAACGCCAGCGGCCTGCTCACGCGCGGCGTCGCGCCGAACGACCTGCGTTATCCCACACTGCAGCGCATCGAGGCCGGCCTGCTCCGCCTCAAGCTCAAAGAACTCCGCCTCGATCTCCGCCCGCCCGGCGGGCCGCCCGGACGCAGCGCCACCATCCGCCTTGCCGGCGAACCGGTCGACCCGACCGTGAAGGCCCCGGTCAATCTGGACCTCAACATCAACGGTCCGCTCGAAAAACTCCTCAACCTCGGGCTCGACAGCCGCGTGAGTTTCGGCGGCTTTTGACCCGCGGGATTTTTTGAATGCCGCCGCCCCGCGCGTCGTCCCACCGGAACCAAAACGCCGCCCGCCTGACCAAGTTTCCACCCATGTCCTCCTCCCTCCGCCATCTCACCCGTGCCGCCGGCGCCGCCGGTCTGGGCGCATTGCTGGCCGGCTGCGTCAACGTCCGCACCGAGCCGATCGAGGTGAAGCCGATCCACATCACCGTCGACGTCAACGTGAAGGTCGAGCGTGCGCTGGAGGATTTCTTCGGCGACCTCGACGCCCAGTCCGCCACCTTGCAACACCCCGCCAAACCGGAGCCCAAGTCATGATCACCCGTCTCCTCCTTCTTTTTGCCGCCCTCTTCACGCTCGCCGCGCCGCTGACCGCGCAGGCCCAGTCCGCGCGCGAACTCCAAGGCCGCATGGCGCAGCGCCTGCCGCAGATCGACGAGCTCAAGGCCGCCGGCGCCCTCGGCGAGAACAACCGCGGCTACCTCGAAGTCCGCGAGGACAAGGCCAACGCCGCCGCGCTCGCCGCCGATGAGAACCGCGACCGCGAAGCGGTCTACGCCCTCATCGCCCGGGAGACCGGTTCGAGCGCCGAGAACGTCGGCCGCGCCCGCGCCAAGCAGATCGCCGCGCAGAGCAAGACCGGCGTCTGGGTGCAGGACGAAAGCGGCGCCTGGCGGAAGAAGTGACAGGTGGGCCGGTATCAGCCGGCCTGAAGGATCCACGCCACGAAGTTCCTCCGGGGGCCGGCTGAAGCCGGCCCTACTTTTTTGCCCGATGCCGTCGGGATGGCGCTCTCTCTGATGTAGGTGGCGCGCTTGCGCGCCACGTTGATAACGCGATTGCCGGCAATGCGTCCGAGTTGCGCGCCAGCGCGCAACCTACAGGAAGCGCGCGGTTGGCGTAGCGCAGGCGTCTCGCCTGCTTCGCCCGGATGCAGGCGGGACGCCTGCGCTACTTTGCCTGCTTCGCCGGCAAAATCCGGTCCCGTGCGTTGGACTTATGCTCGAGGATCAGATCCAGGATGGCCTTCCGGCGTTCGGCGCCGATGTCGAAGTCACCGCTGAGCCGGCCGCTGAGCCGGAGCTTCGTTTCGTGATGCAGCGTCAGGCGCAGGACCGGCCGGTCGCGGC
>CAYYVB010000243.1:0-5453 GCA_964475035.1 uncultured Opitutaceae bacterium
TGAAGAGCGCGGTGCGGGCGCTGCCGATGTGGAAGAAGCCGGTGGGACTGGGAGCAAAACGGACGCGGACCTGGGTCATGGGAGGGAGAGAAGCGAGCAGTTGACCCGAGGGAACACAAATTTCCAAGCCCCGTTCCGTTCGCGTTTCGGCGTGCACCCGCGCCGCTGCTTTGGTTCAAACCCCGTCGTGTCCGCGCCGCCCTTCGACCTCCGGGAGTTTTTCCGGCAATTCGACCTCTCCGCCAGGCAGGCGGGATTCGCGGCTGAGCGCTGGGGCGAGGTCGACGGGCACCCGCTCCTCGCCTACACCAAGGCCGCGGCGCGACCGGAAGCACCAGGCTTCTACCTATCGGCAGGGATGCACGGCGACGAACCGGCGCCGCCGCTGGCCATGCTGAACCTGGTCGAAAACGGCGCGTTTGCCGACGGTGCCTCCTGGACGATTTGTCCGGTGCTCAATCCGACCGGCCTAGTCCGCGGCACACGCGAAAACGCCGCTGGCGTCGACCTCAACCGCGACTACAAATCGCCCGTCACGACCGAGGTCCGCGCTCATGTGGCGTGGTTGCGCCGGCAGCCGCGCTACGCAGCGACGTTCTGCCTGCACGAGGATTACGAGGCGACCGGCTTCTACCTCTACGAATTGAGCTCCCGCACCGACCACTCCGCAGCAGCGGCCGTGCTAAATGCGGTGGAACCGATCGGGGCGATCGAACGATCGACGATCATCGACGGACGCGAGGCCTCCGCACCGGGCATCATCCGTCCGGTGAACGATCCGTTGCTGCGCGACCAATGGCCGGAAGCGATTTACCTGCGCGAGAAGCACACCGAATTGAGTTATACGTTCGAAACCGCATCCTTGCTGCCGCTGGCGCAATGCATCGCGATGCACGTCGCGGCGGTGCGTGCCGCAGTCCGGGCACTCTATCCGCCCGGCAAAGTCCGCTGTCCCTAGCGATCCGGGGCTGGATGGCGTGATTTGGAATCGAAAATCCGAGCCACAAAATCGTCGATCGCCGCCTGTGCCTCGTCACGCGCCAAAGCCATGTGCCGCGCGGCAAAGCGAGCGAGATCCTCCGGCCACGGCGCGGTGAACACGTGCGGAAATCCCGCCGGACGCAGATCCATCGCTCCACAATGCAGCGCCTGCCGCGTGTGGGCGAGCAACGCACTGTGGCGCGCGGTCCAGCCGTGCTGGGCGAATTCCAGATACAACGTCGGATCGGGGCCATAGAGCTTGTCGCCCACCACACGCCGGCCCAGCCACTCGGCGTGCGCGCGGATTTGATGCTTGCGACCGGTGATCAATTCGACGCCGGCCAGCGTGCAGCCGCCGCGGACGACGATCGGATGAAAGATCGTTGTCGCCACCTGCGCGCCGGGCGAATCGGCGGGCACGACGCGCTGTTTCACGGTCACGTTCGCCGTCGGATCGGGACCGAGCGGCTGGTCGACCGTGATGGCGTCGGTGAGTTCGCCCTCGAGCAACGTGACGTAAGCCTTGCCGAGCAGGCGGCGGCCGATGGCCTTTTGCAGGCGCGAGCCGGTCGCCTCGTCCTTCGCTAGAATCACCACTCCAGAAGTCTCGCGATCGAGTCGATACTGGAGGCGGATGGTCTGCAGTTTGCCACTTTCCCGCAAGGCGCCGGCCAAGCTCGACCACGGGCCGTTCTTCGACGGGTGCACGACCAGCCAGCCGGGCTTGTCGATCACCAGCAACCGCTCGTCCTCAAAGCGCACCCAGTCCGCGATTTCGGCGGGATTGACCAGCGGCGCGGCGGAGGGTGGCAGGGGTTCGTCGGGGGACAGAGTCACGGCAGGGCGTTCAAAATTATTTCGCGTAATAACCGGCCCCGGAGGATTGCCATCAGCGCGGGCGCGGTTAACAAGGGAGGTGTCGAATGAATCACTTTCCCACAAGGAAAGACTGGCCGGCCCGCAGGGCGGCTTCCGCGAGTATCGACCGCCACGGCGCAGAGGGAGCTTTTCACGCGCATTTCCCCCAACCCGAAAGGACAAACATGAATAATCCGAACGCATCCCACGACATCATCGTTTCCGGCATTCACCTCGACCTCACCCCGTCGCTGAAATTCTACGTGCGGGAGAAGATGTCGCGATTGCTGCGCCACGATGAGCGCATCGTGCGGATCAAGGTGGAACTCGAGTGCGACCGCAAACACGACCACGCCCACAAGTTCATCGCCAAAGCCCACCTCGTCGTCCGCGGCCCCGACATCAACGCCACGGTCGGCTCCGAGGATTGCCACAAATCCATCGATCTCCTCGTCGACAAGCTCGACCAAGCCCTCCGCAAGCGCCACGGCCTCGCCAAGGACAAGCGCAACCACCCGCATCGCGTCGAGTGGCATGATGTCGAACTTCCCAAGGCGATTTGAGCCGCTAACACGCTCCCCTTTCTTGCAGGCCCGCCCCCGGCGGGCCTTTTCGTTGTGCGGGACCTAACTGTCGCCAGCGGCTCCCTGCACGCCTGCTACTGGTCGCCTCTGCCCAGATTGTAGTGCGAAAGGACCCCAGCTTTTCGGTTTCCAAAGCGGGTCTGCCTGTTTTGATGGGGCGACTGCTATGCCCGGCATCCTCGCCCTCTCCGGACACGATCTCTCCCTCGCCCGTCTGCGCCGCGCGTTGCAACGCGAAGAACGCCTCACGCTCACGGCCGACGCCCGCCGCCGCATCAAGGCCTCGCGCGCCATCGTCGACCGGCTGCACGACGACCCCGCGCCGCACTACGGCATCAACACCGGGTTCGGCATCCTCGCGCACAAGCGCGTCCCCACGGCCGACATCGAAAAGCTCCAGGAAAACCTCATCCTCAGCCACGCCGTCGGCGTCGGCGACGAGGTTTCGGCGGACATTGTGCGGCTCATGCTGCTGCTCAAGGTCAACGGGCTCGCCGTCGGCCTTTCCGGCGTGACGCCGCAGATCGTCGACCGGCTCATTCGTTTCTACAACGAGGACGCCTTGCCCGTCGTCTTCACGAAGGGGTCGCTCGGCGCCTCAGGCGACCTTGCGCCGCTCGCGCATCTCGTGCTGCCCCTGCTCGGTCTCGGCGAGATGAATTTCGAGGGCCGCCGCCAGTCGGCCAAGGCGGTCCTGAAAATACTCGGGCTCAAGCCGCTCACGCTGCGCTCCAAGGAAGGCCTCGGCCTGATCAACGGCACGCAATTCATGTCGGCCTACGCCGTTCATTGCCTGCTGCGGATCGAAAATCTCTGCCGCACCGCCGACGTCGCCGCCGCCACGACGCTCGAGGCCGCGCGCGGCAGCGCCGCGCCCTTCGACGCGCGCATCCACGACGCCCGGCCGCACCAAGGACAGCGCGATGTCGCCGCCAACATGCGCACGCTCCTCAAGGGCTCGGCGATCATGCCGTCGCACGCCAACTGCGGCAAAGTCCAGGACCCCTACTCGCTCCGCTGCGTCCCGCAGGTCCATGGAGCGGTGCGCCTCGCCCTCGCGCACGCGCGGCAGGTCGTCGAGACCGAGATCAATTCCGCGACCGACAATCCGCTCGTGTTCGAGAACGGCGACGTCATCAGCGGCGGCAACTTCCACGGCGAACCGCTCGCCTTCGTGCTCGATTACCTCGCCATCGCGACGGCCGAACTCGCATCGATCTCCGAGCGCCGCATCTACATGCTGCTCCACGGCGACACGATGGGCGACCTCAAGGTGCCCAAACTCCTCATGAAGGACACCGGCCTCAACTCCGGCTTCATGATCCCGCAATACACCGCGGCCGCGCTCGTCTCGGAGAACAAGGTCTTCGCCCACCCGGCCTCGGTCGATTCCATCCCGTCCTCGCTCGGCCAGGAGGACCACGTGTCGATGGGTTCGATCAGCGCGACCAAGCTCCTCGAGGTCGTGAAGAACACCGAGACCGTGCTCGCGATCGAGTTCATGTGCGCGGCGCAGGCGCTCGAATTCCTGCGTCCGCTCCAATCCGGCAAGGGTGTCGAGGCCGCCTTCGCCGAAGTGCGCCGCTTCATCCCCTTCGCCCAAGCCGATCGCCTCTTCCACGACGACGTCCAGACCGCCCTCGCCCTCGTGCGCAGCGAGCAACTCGCCGCCGCCGCCGAACAGGCCGCCGGCAAACTCCTCTGATCTGGAGGGCCCGGCTACCGCCGGGCCGCGGCTCGGCAGTAGCCGAGCCCTCCATCCAAGCTCTCCGTCCGCCATGCCCAAAGCCAAGTCCAAGAAAATTCCTCCCTCCAAGCCGCGTCCGGTCCGCGCCCCGCGCGGCACGCTGCGCACCTGCCAGTCCTGGGCCGCCGAGGCCGCGCTGCGCATGTTGCAGAACAACCTCGACCCCGAGGTCGCCGAGCGTCCCAACGACCTCGTCGTCTACGGCGGCCGCGGCAAGGCCGCCCGCAACTGGGCCAGCTTCAACGCCATCCTCGCTACGCTGCCCAAGCTCGCGCCGGACGAAACGCTCCTCGTCCAATCCGGCAAACCCGTCGGCGTCGTCCGCACGCACGTCGACGCCCCGCGCGTGTTGCTCGCCAACAGCAACCTCGTCCCCGCCTGGGCGACGCAGGAGCGCTTCGACGATTTCGAGAAGCGCGGCCTGATGATGTATGGCCAGATGACCGCCGGCTCGTGGATCTACATCGGCACGCAGGGCATCCTCCAGGGCACCTACGAGACCTTCGCCGAGTGCGGCCGCCAGCACTTCGGCGGCTCGCTCGCGGGGCGCCTCTGCGTCACCGGTGGCTGCGGCGGCATGGGCGGCGCGCAACCACTCGCCATCACGATGGCCGAGGGCACCTGCCTCATCGCCGACGTCGACAAGTCGCGCCTGCAAAAGCGCGTGCACGACCGCTACCTCGACGAGATCGCGCCGTCGCTCGACGAAGCCATCGACCGCGCCGTGCTCTACACCGAACACCGCAAGGCCCTGAGCGTCGGCGTCGTGGCCAACATCACCGACCTCCTCGAACGCCTCCTCGCGCGCAAGATTCCCGTCGACGTCCTCACCGACCAGACCAGCGCGCACGACCCGCTCGTCGGCTACGTGCCGGTCGGCTACGACCTCAAGGCCGCCGCCAAGCTCCGCAAGGCCGACCCGAAGAAATACCAGAAACTCTCGCTCGCCTCGATGGCCCGCCACGTGAAGGCGATGCTCAAGCTGCAGGCACGCGGCGCGAAGACCTTCGATTACGGCAACAACCTCCGGCAGCACGCGCTCAACCAAGGCGTGAAGCGCGCGTTCGATTTCCCGGGTTTCGTGCCGGCCTACATCCGCCCGCAGTTCTGCCTCGGCCGCGGCCCGTTCCGCTGGGTCGCTCTGTCCGGCGATCCCGCCGACATCGCGGCGACGGACAAGGCGATCATGGAACTCTTCCCTGAGGACAAGGCGCTGCATCGTTGGCTGAAGATGGCCGGCGAACGCGTCGCGTTCCAAGGCCTGCCCGCGCGCATCTGCTGGC
>CAYYVB010000244.1:0-5447 GCA_964475035.1 uncultured Opitutaceae bacterium
GCAGCGTCTCGCGCGCGGCGTTGGCGAGGGCGAAGACGGGGCTGGCCAGCGCCGACGGATCGAGGTGCGTCGGCACGGCACCGAAGGGATCGGCCGTGCGCGTGTCGCGGACGGCGCGCAACACGAGCCGGCCGACGAAGCCGGCGAGCAGCGCCCCGGCGAAGGCGACAAGGAGGTTGAACGTCGTGTGGAAATTCGCCGCGTGCCGCGCCGTGCCGCCGGGCATGGACTCGATCCACGCGACCAGCGTCGGCAGCGCCAGGAACACCGGCACGACCACCGCGCCCTTGAGCGCGAGGTTGGCGACGGCGAGCCGCTTGCCCGCAAGCGTGTCCCAGCCCGCGACGAGCGACGTGAGCCCGAGACCGACGTTGGCCCCGAGCACGACCGGCAGCACGGTGGCGAGCGTGCAGGTGCCGGCGTCGGCCAGCGCGATGACGAGGCCGATGACGGCGGTCGAGCTCTGCATCAGGAAGGTCAGGCCCGCGGCGAAGACGAGCAGCAGCACCGGGTGGTTGCTGAACACCTGCATGAGGAGCTGGAACTCCTCGTGTCCGGCCACGGAGCGTGCCGCGCCGCTGATGAGCTGCATCGCGAGGAAGATGAGGCCGAGCGCGAGCAGGGCCTGGCCAGCGCCGCGCATGCCCTCGGTGCGCGCCCAGACGTAGGCGCCGACGCCGGCGATGAGGAAGAACGCGTTGTAGTCGAAAAGCCGGAACGCGATCAGCTGCACCATGACGGTGATGCCGACGTTCGCGCCGAGGAGGAACACGAGCATCCTCTCCGCCGGCAGCTTGCCGGCGTTGAGCAACTGCATCGTCAGGAGCGTCTGCGCCGTGGACGACGGCGCCACCGAGCCGAACGCGAGGCCCGCGATCGCCGCGGTCCAGCGGTTGGCGCTCATGCGCTCGATCCACGCGTGCAACGCATGGCCGAAGACACGCTCGAGTCCCTTCCGCAGGAAGCGGATGGCGAACAGCATGAGGGCGACCCCGCCCGCAATTTGCCAGAGGGCCATGATCGGACCGCCGGCGGATCAGCCGCGGAAATCGAGCGAGTAGGATTCGCCCGCTTCGGCGTTCTCCTGCGCGATGAGCGTGAGGAAGAGGCGGAAACTGTGCGGCCCGCGCACGAACTGCGCGCCGAGCAGGTAGGTGCCGTCGCCGGCCGGGTTGAGCACCGTGCGGTTCTGGCCGGGGCCGTGCATGTTCGGCCAGCGCGCGGTGGCGCGGAGGACGTTCACCGGCATCGGTTTCTTCTCCTTGTCGTAGAACGCCAGCTTGTATTTCCCGTCCTGCAACGTGAGGCCGAGGAAGGTGCCGTCGGGGCGGTTGAGCACCGTGCCGTCGATCTTCGGCTCCTCCTTCTTGGGCTCCTCCCTCTTCGTCGCCTGCTTCGCGGGTGCGGCGCCCTTCGGCCCGGGCGGACGCGGCGTGGTCTGCGCGACGAGGGTGGCGGAGCTGAGGACGGCGAGGAACAGGAGAACGAGCCGCGATTTCATGGGGGCAAACCATACGGCGGGACGCGCGGGTCGCAAGCCATCGCTGGCCCGCGCGGAGTTTCACGGGTGTTTCGCGAAGCCGCCGCAACGGGCGGCATCACTCTCCAAACCAGTTGGCCACGAAGAGGCGCAAGAATCTGGCCGCTACGCCGCTCCGTCCCGCGCGCCTATAGGCGCTGATGCAGGCCGCGAACCGGTTTCGTTTTTGTGCCTTTTCGTGGCCAATCCTCCGGGCGCTCAAGCGGCGAAACAATGCCGACTGACTGCAAACTTAATCAGCGCCGCATCTGTGCGCGGAGTTCCTGCCAGCGGGCGAGGCGGTCGGCGATCTTCGCCTCCATGCCGGCGGACTTCGGCGTGTAGAGCGTGAGCGGTTTTTCGAGATACGCCTGGCCGGAGATGTTCTCGGGGAAATCGTGCGCGTAGAGGTAACCCTTGCCGTGGCCCGCCTGCTTGCTCGCGGCGCCGCTCTTGTCGCGCAACGGCAGCGGCACCGGCTGCACGGGCTGTTCCTTCAGGACGCGATGCGCCGCGGCGAGCGCGAGGGTGGCGGAATTGCTCTTCGGCGCGGCGGCGATGTAGAGCGTCGCGTGCGCGAGCGTCAGCTCGGCCTCGGGCAGGCCGATGAAATCGCAGGCGTGGTGCGCGGCGACGGCGAGCGGCAGGGCCAGCGCATCGGCGAGGCCGACGTCCTCGCTGGCGAGGATCACGAGCCGCCGCGCGATGAAGCGCGGGTCCTCCCCGCCGGCGAGCATCTTGGCCAGCCAATACATCGCGGCGTCGGGATCGCTGCCGCGGCAGCTCTTGATGAAGGCGGAGATGGTGTCGTAGTGCTCGTCCTCGTTCGCATCGTAGCGGATGCGGCGCTCGCGGGCGAAGACCTCGAGTTCCTGCTCGGTGATCGGCGCGTGCTCGGGCAGCGAGAGGGCGATGACCTCGAGGGCGTTGAGCGCGCGGCGCAGGTCGCCGTCGCAGAGCACGGCGAGGTCGGTGAGCACCTTGTCCTCGGCCGCGTGGGCGCGCGCGCCGAGTCCGCGCTCCACGTCGCCGAGCGCGCGGCGCAAAACGCCGGCGACGGCGGCGGGCGCGAGCGGCTCGAGGCGGAAGAGATGGCTGCGGCTGAGGAGCGGCGGGTTGACGTAGAAGCCGGGATTGTGGGTCGTGGCGCCGATGAGGCGGACGTTGCCCTCCTCGACATCGGGCAGGAGCAGGTCCTGCTGCGACTTGTTGAACCGGTGCAGCTCGTCGATGAAGAGGAGCGTGCGCGCCTCGGGGCGGCGGCGCGCGGCGGCGAGGATTTCACGCAACTCGGCGACGTTGCTCATCACGGCGTTGATGCGCACGAAGCGGCTGCCGGTCTCGCGCGCGATGGCCTCGGCGATGCTCGTCTTGCCGCAACCGGGCGGACCGTAGAACAGCAGGCTGCCGAAGCGGTTTGTGGCGATGAGCCGCGGGAGCAGGCTGCCGGCGCGCGTGATGTGGTCCTGTCCGACGACTTCGGCGAGTGAGCGCGGGCGCATCCGCGCGGCGAGCGGTTGGTGGGAGGTGTCGGCGGGCGCGGACGAGGCGGCGGGCGCGGGTTCGTCGGGTTCCGCCCCGAAAAGGGAAGTCTGGTCGTCGTCGCGCGCCATGGGAAAGCCCACTGTGTCCCGAGCGCGGGGCGAAACAAGTTTGAAGGCGGATTCCGCGATGGGATTAACGACGCGTGACTGTAGGAGCGGCTTTATGCCGCGCTAATGAGGTGTGCCGCCCTCGAGTGTCAGATCGGGGCGTAAAAGCCCCTCCTACAGTTTGCTCTGCACGGAATCCGGGTTGAAGGCGGCGGCCAGCCTGCTTTGCTCGGCCCGCTCCTCTTCACGGGCCGGGGAGAGCACGATGGCATCCCCCGGACCTCTGCGCGCTCCCCTACTCTGGCTGCTCGTCCCGTTCATGACGGGGCTGGTCATCGCTGAGCTAAGCCGCGCGGACCGCGATAACCTTCCGTGGCTCGTCGCGGCCTCAGCGTTGCTGCTGGCGGTCGCTTGGCTGGCGGAAATCCGTGCCACACCGCTGGGACGGCGGTTCGCAGAGGCGGGACTGCTCGGGGTGGCGTTTCTCGCCGGTTGGGCTTGGCTGCCGCTGCGCGCCCCGCCGCCGCAACGTTGGACCGACGCGCCGCGCGAGGTGAACGTCGTGCTCGAGGTCGAACAGGTCTATGCACCCGCGCCGGGGCGGCGGACTTTCTCCGGGCTGGCGCGGATCGTGCGGGGCGACGGCGCGGCCGCGCGGCTGGCGGGCGAGCGCGTGTATTTCGCGGCGATCCGCCGCATCAGCCGCGTGCCGGAGGTGTCGGGGCATTACGAGTTTCGCGGCCTGATCGAGTCGGTGCCGGCGCCGACGGGTGCGGCACGCGGCTTCGACCGGCATCTGCAGAATCTCGGCGTCGGCCTGCGTCTCATGCGCGGCCGGTTGGGCGAGGAAGTGCGCGCACCGCACGGCTTCCGGCGTTTCTGCGCGCGGGCGCAGGACCGGCTCGCGGCGCTGCTCGGACACGGGCTCGAGCGGCATCCGGAGCTGGTGTCGCTCCACCAGGCGATGTTGCTCGGTGAAAAGGCCGTGCTGTCACAGGCGCAGGAGAACGCGTTCATGCGCTCGGGCGTGTTCCACATCTTTTCGATCAGCGGCCTGCATGTCGGCGTGATCGCGGGGGCGATCCTCGCCGTGCTCGGCGTGCTGCGCGTGCCGCGGCGAGTGGGCAGCGTCGTCGGGCTGGCCGTGCTCTGGCTCTACGTGCAGGTGACGGGCGCGAGCACCCCGGCGGAACGGGCGTTCCTGATGATCGCTTTCTTCGTCAGCTCGCGGGTGTTCCTGCTGCCCGGCAATCCGCTGGCGGCGCTGGCGGGCGCGGCGTTGGTCACGCTGCTGCTCGATCCGCGGCAACTGTTCACGACCGGCTTCCAGATGTCCTACAGCGTCGTGACCGCCCTCGTCGTGCTCGGCGGGCCGCTGGCGGATGCGTGGCGGGCGGCGTGGAAACCGTGGCGGTATCTGCCCGAGGCGGACTGGAATCAAGCGCAGCATTTCACGCGCTGGCTCGGCGGACACGCGATCGTCTGCGCGGCGATCACGTGGACGGCGTGTCTCGCCAGCACGCCGAGCAGCATCGCGAACTTCGGCCTCTTCTCGCCCGGCGCCCTGCTCGGCAACCTGCTCGTCGTGCCGCTGGCGTCGCTGGCCATCGTCGCGGGCTTCGTGGCGCTGCTGTTCGGGTTGGTCGGGTTGCTGCCGGTGACGTTGCTGGTGAACCACGCGGCGGCGGTGCTTATCCTCGTCATGGACCGGTTGGTGCAGCGCGGCACGGAGCTGCCGGGCGTTTATTTTCCCGCGGCGTTCGCCGCGCCGTGGATGGGGTCGGCGGCGCTCGTCGCCGTGACGGCGACGATGCTGCTCGCCGGCGCGCGGCGCGGGGCGCACCGGCAGTGGTGGCCGGTCGGGGTGCTGGCGGCGGTCCTGATTTTGGGCGTGAACTTCGGCTGAAGCCGGCAATCGTTCGGTCCATGAAAAGCGCCTACGAACTCGCGATGGAACGCCTGGCGAAGTCCGACCCCGCCGCCCGCCCGCTGACGGCGGAGCAGAAGCAGCGGCTCGGCGAGATCGACCGCGTCTATCAGGGCAAGATCGCCGAACGGGAGATTTTCCTGAAGCAGCAGCTCGACGCCGCGCTGGCCGGTCAGCAATTCGACGAGGCCGACCAGATCCGCAAGCAGATGGCCGCCGAGAAGGCGCGCCTGGAAGAGGAACGCGAGGACGAGAAGGAACGCGTGCGCCGCGGGAAGTAAGGGCGGGCGGCGCGTTGTCTGGTGTAGGGCGGGGTCGCCGAACCCCGCCGCGGAGGCGTTATCAGATCCGCACGTCGGCGGGGTCGGGAGGTGTTTGGCCTCTGATGGGTGACACTTTTGGCCTCTGA
>CAYYVB010000245.1:0-3503 GCA_964475035.1 uncultured Opitutaceae bacterium
ATCTCGTCGAACTTCGCGCGGATCTCCGCGCGGCGCATGCCCAGGATCGCGCCGTTGAGGTAGATGTTCTCCCGTCCGCTCAGGTCGGGATGGAAGCCTGTGCCGACCTCGAGCAACGAGGCGACGCGGCCGCGCAGCCGGATCGAGCCGGCGGTCGGCTCCGTGATGCGCGATAGGATTTTCAGTAGCGTCGACTTGCCCGCGCCGTTGCGGCCGATGATGCCGATCACCTCGCCGGGCTGAACGGAGAAGGACACGTCGCGCAACGCCCAGAATTCCTCGCGATCAAATCTGGTGCCCCACCGGAATTTCCGCCATAGCTTCCGCGCCGTGTGGTGTAGCGTGTCGCGCAGGTTGTCGTGCCGCGATTCGTGCTGGATGACGTAGCGTTTGCTCAAGCCGCAGACTTCGATGGCGGGCAGGCTCATGTCAGATGATGTCGGCGAACGCTTTTTCCGTGCGGCGGAAATACCAGAGTCCCGTCACGAGCAGCACCACGGCCATGCCGACCGAGACCGCCACGCTCGCGAGGTGGAGCTGCGTCTGGCCGCCGAGGAGGCACCAGCGCACGCCGTCGACCACGCCCGTCAGCGGGTTGAGCGCGAGCAGATCGCGCCAGTTGGGCAGGAAATCCGTCCGGTAACCGACTGGCGTCACGAACAGGCCGATCTGCAGGATGAACGGCGTGATGAAGCGGAAGTCGCGGAATTTCACCGTCAGCGCCGTGATCCAGAGCCCGGCGCCGAGCGCGATGACCAGCGCGAGCACGAGGAACAGCGGCAACAGCAACAGATGCCAGCCCGGCCAGATCCCGAACGCCAGGATCAGCGGCAGGGCGAAGACGAACACCACGGCGAAATCCAGCAAAGCCACCGCGAGCGAGGAGATCGGCACCACGAGGCGTGGGAAATAGACTTTGCTGATGAGGTGCGAGTTGCCGACGAGGCTTCCGCCCGCGCCGTTGAAGGCGTTCGTGAACAGCATCCACGGCAGGTTGCCGCACAGCACGAGCAGGATGTAGGGCACGCCGCCGTCGGGCATCTTCGCCAGCTTGGAGAACACGAAGGTCAGCAGCAGCGTCTGCAGCAGCGGCTGGATCACCGCCCAGCCGACGCCGAGCGCGGCCTGCTTGTAGCGCACCTTGATGTCGCGCCACGCGAGGAAGAACATCAGGTCGCGGTAGCGCCAGACATCGCGCCAGTAATGGCGCTCGCTGCGACCGGCCTCGATCACGATTTCCTCGGCGGTGGTGACGGGCGCGGACATCAGGCGAGCGCGGCGGCGAGCCGCGCGCGGAAGGCGGGGTAGGCGAACGACTCCGCCTGACGGCGGATGGCGGCGGGGTCGCGGGGGTGGCGGACGAGGTCGACCAAGGCGGACGCAATGTCGGGAATATTCCCGTAGTCCGCAAGCGCGCCGACACGCTCATCGACCACCTCGGGCACGCCGCCGGCGCGTGCGCCGAGGCAGGGCTTTCCGTGGATCATCGCCTCGAGATAGACGAGTCCGAAGCCCTCCTTGCGGCTGGGCAGGGCGAACAGATCGCACGCGGCATATTCGGCCCGCAGCGCGGCGTCATCCACGATGCCCGTGAAATGGCACGAGTCCGCGACACCGAGCCGCTGCGCCAGCGTTAGCAGCCGCGGCAGATCGTCGCCGCCACCGACGATCCGCAGGTGCGCGAACGGCAACGTTTGGCGGACCAAGGGCAGCGCCTCGATCAGGGTGTCGAAGCCCTTGTAGGTGTCGTGCGCGGTCAGCCTTCCCACGGTGAGGATGCGCGGGCCGACCAGGTTGGTCGCCGGGGCCGGGGCATCGGCGGAAGGCGTGAAGAACGGATCCATCGTGTTCGGCACGATGAGCAGGCGCGCCGGCTCGAGCCGCGGCTCGAAGCGCAGCAACTGCCGCCGCGTGTAGTCGCTGATGCACAGGATGCGGTCCGCCCCGAGGAGCGCGCGGCGTTCCAATGCGCGGTAGGGCCGCCAGACCTCGATGCCGTGCGCGACGAGGGCATAGCGCAGACGCGGCCGCAGCTGCCGGATCATCCACACCAACGGCAGTTGGTGAAGATGCCCGCAGATGAGCCGATCGGCGCCGCGAGTGGCCTGCCAGACCGCGCGGGCGCAGGCCGCCTTGCTGCGCTGGCAGCCGATGTTTCCCTCCAGCGCTGGCGTTGAGAGCTGCGCGAGGCGCGGATCTTCGCCGGGCGAATCGTTCAACACCACGCTCGTGACCGTGTCGCCGGTCGCGGCGTTCTCGCACAGCGCCTTGAGGTAGAGGCGCATGATCCGTGCGATGCCACCCTCGGCGAGGAAGAGTTCGGGACTGAGCAGCACCGTTTTCATGCAGCGCGTTGCCCGGCGGATGACGAACGGTTGGCGAAAGCGATCAGCACGGCGAGACTCCACACCCGCGACCACGCGCGCTGGTCGTTGCCCGCAAGGAAATCGAGCCATTGCTGCCGTGCGGCCGCCCCGTTGAGCCAGGGGCACGCAGCGAGCGAGGCCGGGGAGAAGGTCGCCTCGAGAAACGACCGCAACTCGCGGCGCATCCATAGCGCAAAGGGCAGCGTGAACCCTTGCTTCGGGCGCGCGCGGATGGCGGCGGGCACGACGTCGGCCACGGCGTCGGCGAGCGCCTGCTTGGCGCCGCGGGGCCGTTGCTTGAAATAATCCGCCTGCGGCCACAGCCACTCCAGCAGCGGACGGTCCGCGAAAGGCACGCGCAACTCCAGCGAGTGCGCCATCGAGAAGACATCGCTGTCGCGCAGCAGCACGTCGGCCATGTAGGTGCGCAGTTCCCAGGCGCTGATGATCTGGAAGTCGTCCGCGCCCAGCAGTTCGGCCACGAACTCGTCGAGCCGTGGGTGCAGCGGCCCGAGCCGCGCGGCGGAAGCACGCACGTCCGGGTGGAGCAGGGCGAGGCGGCGCGGCTCGGGAAACACGCGGCGCTGCAACGCCGCCAGTTCGTGCAAATCCCGCGCCGAGCCCAGGAAATCCGCCAGCTTCAGCGCCCGGGTGTGGCTGCGGCTCTGCAAGCCCCGGAGGATCGCGCCCCGCGCCCGGTTGCCGATCCGGCGCCACAGCGGCAGGATGCTGCGCAGCGGCGGCAGTTGCGTGAAGGAGGGATAACTGCCGAACAATTCGTCACCGCCCAAGCCCGACAACGCCACCTTTACGCCGCAGGACCGCGCCAGCCGGCTCGCGTAGTAGGTGTTGATGCCGTCGCCGGTCGGTTGATCGAATGCGTCCAGCAGGTGCGGCAACTCACTCGCGACGCGCGTCCCGGTGAGCACTTCCTCATGATGTTCCGTGCCGAGGGCCTGCGCCGCGAGCCGGGCGGCGGAGTGCTCGGAATACTGCGCTTCCTCGAACACCAGCGAAAAGGTCTTCAATCGCGTGCCGCCTGCGCGCGTCATCAGGCCGGCGATCGCCGTCGAATCGAGTCCGCCCGAGAGAAACGCACCGACCGGCACGTCCGCCACGCGGTGCGCGCGAACCGAG
>CAYYVB010000245.1:3513-5436 GCA_964475035.1 uncultured Opitutaceae bacterium
CGGTGTGCGCGCATGCTGTCCTCGAGCTGCGCACGCAGGCCGTGGACGAATTCCGCGTAGTTGCGCGCGCGGATTTCCGGGCGTTGCGGCGCGGGCAGCCGCCACCACGCCGAAGTGCGCACGCGCCCGGCGGCGTCGACCATCAGCGCGTGGCCGGGCGGCAAGCTGGCGATGCCGCGGTAAATCGTGCGCGGTGCCGGCACGGCGAACCAAGCGAGATACTCCGCGACGGATGCCGGGTCGATTTCGCGCGGCACCTGACCGCTGGCGAGCAGTGCATTCAGTTCCGATGCGAAGACGAGGCCGCCGCCGCTGCGGCGCGCGTAGTAGAGCGGCTTGATGCCGAGCGGATCGCGCGCGGCGAAGAGCGTGCGCTCCTGCGCGTCCCACACGGCGAAGGCGAACATCCCGCGCAGCCGCGGCAGACAAGCGACGCCGTGCCGCACGAAAGCCGCGAGCAGCACTTCGGTGTCCGAGGAGGTGCGGAATTCCCAACCACTCGCGCGCAGTTCCGTCTGGAGTTCGCGGTAGTTGTAGATCGCTCCGTTGAACACGAGTGTGTAGCGCCCGTCCGGCGAGCGCATCGGTTGCCGGCCATTCGCCGGGTCGATGATCGCGAGTCGCGCCATGCCGAGCGTCGCCGCGCCGTCCGAGTGCCACCCGTGATCGTCTGGCCCGCGATGCTGTTGCCGCTGCACCATGCGGGCCACGGCAGTTTCGCGCGTTGCCTCGTCCAATTCAGCCGTGACGATGCCTGCGATTCCGCACATAGGGTGAAACCACTAGAAAGCTTCGCCGGGTCGCTTCCGCGTGCGGGAGGCGTGCCGGGGTGTGTGTCTTGTCGGTCCGCTGACCAATGGCAGAGCCAATCGGCCCGAAACGAGACAACCGCAGCGCCTTTGACGTGGCAATGCGCTTTTTGCGCAAAGCCCTAGAGGCAAATGGCTTTGCTTATTTCCTTGGCTTTCTCCGGCGAAGTCAGAATCGCCACCAGATGCAGCCCGAATTCGACCGCGGTGCCCGCTCCGCGCGAGGTCGTCACTCGGCCGTCGGTGATGATTCGCTCATCGAGCAGCGCCTCAGGCAGTTCCGCCGCCACCGAAAAGTGTGCCGTGTGACGCCGACCCACGAGCAGGCCGACATCGTGCAAAACGAGCGGTCCCGCGCAAATCGCCGCCAGCCAACGTCTGGCTGCGGCGTGCGCTCGGACGAGTTCGCCCACGCGCGGATCCGCGCGCAGGTGCTTCACGCCTGCCCCGCCCGGAATGAACAGCAAGTCGGCGAGTTGTCCGCGCACCGATTCAAGCGTCGTGTCGGCGTGCGCCGTGATCCCTCTGCGCCCGGTGGCATGACGCGTCTCGGCCAACGACGCGGTCGTCACCTCGACGCCCGCGCGTCGCAGAAGATCGACCGGCGCAAAAGCCTCGATCTCCTCGAATCCCTCGGCCAGCGGCACAAGCACGGTCGGCATGGCGGAAAATAACAGCGAGGAAGGAGCAAGTAACAAGGAACAAGTGGAGAGGCGGACTATGACGGACCGATTTATGGCCGATGCGTTCTTTGCGTAATACGCAAAGAACGATTTTTGCCCAAGTGAAGTTTGGCACGATTCAATCGCGCGCCATGGAAACTGCGCGCGGTGGGTCGTGCGGTTAGGTTGCCCGGTTCTCCACTTGTTACTTGGCGACTTGTCCCTTGATACTTGCGCGATGGGAACCATCGCGCCTCCCCGTCTCGTCATCTTCGGCTGCGGCTACGTCGGCACGGCGCTCGCCGAGGCTGCGCTCGCCCGGGGCCTGGCGGTGACGGCGCTCACCCGCAATCCCGCGAAAGCCGCCGCGCTCCGCGCGCGCGGTCTCCACGTGGTGGAGGGCGATCTGGCCGACCCGGCCTGGCACGACGCGATCCCCGCCGGCGCGGATT
>CAYYVB010000246.1:0-5405 GCA_964475035.1 uncultured Opitutaceae bacterium
GGCTTCATCACCGGCGTGCTCGGCGCCCTCGTTTACAACCTGCTGGCGAAGTGGCTCGGCGGTTTCGAACTCGAGTTCGAGGAACAGGGCGTGCCGCCGCGAGCCTGAGCGGGGCGGAACGTCAGCTCGCGCGGTCCGCGAGCCGGGCCTCGATCGCGTCGGCGGCCGCGGCCGCTCCGTTTTCGCGGCCGATCGCCTGACCGACTTCCCGCGCGCGGGCGAGCGACCGCGGTGATTCGAGCAGATCGAGCAGCAACGTCTCCGCGCGGGTCGCGGTGTAGCGGGCGATCGGGAGCACGGCGCCGACGCCGAGCCGCGCCGTGCGTCGGGCGTTGTCCGGCTGGTCGAAACCGAAGGGCACGACGAGTTGCGGCCGGCCGCTGCGCAGCGCCTGCGCGAGCGTGCCGATGCCGCCGGAATGCACGATCACGCTCGCGGCGGGGAACAGCGCGCCGTGCGGCGCGTAGTCGAGCACGAGGTGGTCCGGCGAATCCACGGGCAGTGCCCGGCGGCCTTCCGAGCCGGCGAGCAGGACGGCGCGTTGCCGGAGCGAGCGCGCGGCGGCGAGGCTCTCCTCGTAGAAGCGCACCGAGAGATCGACGGCGGTCGAGCCGAGCGTGAACACGAGCGGCGGCGGTCCGGCGCGGAGAAAGTCCGCGAGTCCCGCCGGCATCTGCTCGTGTTCGCTCCGGCCGTCGTCGAAGAACGGAAAGCCCGTCGCGAGCATGCGGGCGGGCCAGTCGGCCTGCGGCGGGGCGAGCAGCGGGAGAAGAGCGCGAGGTTGAGATGCGGCGAGTATTGTCCGCCGAACATCGGATGCCGCTCCGAGGGCGGCAGCCCGAGCGCGCGGCGGAGTTCGGTCACGGGGCCCACGAGCGGGCGGGTGGCGAGTCCGCCGAGCTTGAGGATGGCCCGTTGCGCGAACGCCGGCAGGGCGGGGAACATCGACGGGTCCGTCGCGGATTGCACCGTCATCGGCTGGAGCAACGTGGCGGCCCAAGGCAGACCGAGTTTTTCCGCCACGAGCGGGCCGGGATAGAAGATCGGGTGGACGCCGAGGAAATCCGCGTCCGCGCAGGCGGAGAGAAGATCGTCGGCGGTGTCACGCACGCGCGGCAGGATGTGTCGGCGCAGGACGGCGATCGGGCCGTTGGGGCCGTCGTTGAAAGCGCGGAAGAGACCGGCCGGTCCGCCGAGTTCGGCGATGTCGGGCCGCACCGCGTGGAAGCCGAAGCCCTCGCGCTCGATCTTGGCGCGGTGGTAGGCGCTGGTGGCGAGCGTCACCCGGTGCCCGCGTCGCTGCAGCTCGCGTCCGACGGCGAAGAACGGATGCACATCCCCGAGCGAACCGAAGGTGGCGAAGACGACGTGCCGGGGGCGGGTCATGCGGGAGGCTGCGGTGGGGCGGACGCGAGGGCAAGGCCGCGCGTGGAGGGGCGCGGGGCGGGTTGTGGTGTTGTAGCAGCCGACGTCAGTCAGCTGGGGGCGCGGCGGGATTTTCTCCTGCGGGAGAAGAGGACAGCCGTCTGACGACGGCTGCTACACCGGAGGCTTCTCGGCGGTGAGGCGGGGCTTGTGCAGGTGGCGCGCTGGCGCGCCACGCGGATGTTCGCTCGCTGCGGGAGTTCGTGTTGCGCGCCAGCGCGCAACCTCCGGCGAGGCGTCGGCGCTCGGCCGGTTCACTGCGCCGTCAGGACGGCGTAGGTGCGCTTGCCTTTGCGGAGAAGGAGGTGCTTGCCGAAGAGCAGGTCGGCACTCGTGACGGTGCGCGAGAGGTCGACGCGGACGTTGTTCAGGTAGATGCCGCCGGATTCGAGGGATTTGCGGGCGGCGCCTTTCGAGGGTTCGAGGCCGGCGTGGACGACGAGGTCGGCGATGGCCGCTCCCGCGCCGTCGAGCTTCGCGCGTTCGAGATCCTTCGTCGGGACTTCGCCGACGACGTCGTGGAAAATCGCCTCGGTCACGCCATCGAGCGAACCGCCGAAGAGAATCTCGCTGGCCTTGAGCGCGGCGGCGAGGGCGTCGGCACCGTGGACGAGCGTCGTCATCTCGCGGGCGAGCGCTTTCTGGGCGGCGCGGGCGCCGGGGTTGGCGGCGAGTTCGGCTTCGAGCGCGGTGATTTCGTCGCGCGAGAGGAAGGTTAGCGTCTTGAGGAGCTTGATGACGTCGGCGTCGTCGGCGTTGACGAAAAATTGGTAGAAGCGATACGGGCTGGTCTTCTTCGGGTCGAGCCAGACGGTGCCGGTGGCGGTCTTGCCGTATTTCGTGCCGTCGGATTTCGTGAGGAGCGGGAAGACGAGGCCCCAGACGGTGGCGCCGAGTTTCTTGCGGGCGAGCTCGGTGCCGACGGTGATGTTGCCCCACTGGTCGGTGGCGCCGACCTGGAGCTCGCAGTTCAGCGCCTGACGCAGGTGGACGAAGTCGTGGCCTTGGAGCAGCATGTAGCTGAACTCCGTGTAACTGATGCCGCTGCTGCGCTCCTCCATGCGCGAACGGACGGAGTCCTTCGCGACCATGGTGTTCACCGTGATGTATTTTCCGACGTCGCGCAGGAACTCGAGGAACGACATCGGCGCGGTCCAGTCGGCGTTGTTGACGAGGCGCGCGGGGTTGTGCGCGGGGGTCTTCGCGGCGTCGAACTCGAGGAACTTCGCGAGCTGGGCCTTCACGGCGGCGATGTTGTGGGCGACCTGCTCGGGGGTCTGGAGGTTGCGCTCGTCGGATTTGCCGGAGGGGTCGCCGACCATGCCGGTGGCGCCGCCGGCGAGGGCGATGGGGTGGTGGCCGGCGAGCTGGAAGCGGCGGAGCGCGAAGAGCGGCACGAGGTTGCCGACGTGGAGCGAGTCGGCGGTGGGGTCGAAGCCGCAGTAGAGCGTGATCGGGCCCGCGGCGAGGCGCTGCGCCAGCGCCTCGCGGTCCGTGCAATCGGCGTAGAGGCCACGCCACTCGAGTTCGGCCAGGATGTCGTGCATGTTCGGGCCGCGAGTTAACGGCCGGGGCGGGTGAGGGTGCAAGATTTCTGATGGGCCACAAAAAGCGCAAAAAGCACAAGACAGAGAATCCTCCCGCGCGCTGAATTGGCGCCACGGCTTCGCTTTTGCGTTTTTTGTGCTTTTTGTGGCCACCGGCTCGGCTGAGCACGGTTTTCCGGCAGCGGAACTAATGCCCCGCGCACGGAAAAAAGTAAGCGACCTCATACCGCGAAATGGGGGTTGCCGCGTCCTTGCGCGCGGCTCTAGCTTGGGCCCTCTTTTCGCCGCGGAATCCCCCGCGAAAAACCAACCTCAACACCTCCCTCATCATGGCCCTCGCCGTTGGCACCCAAGCCCCCGATTTCACCCTCAAGACCAAGACCGCGGAAGGTCTCAAGGACATCAAGCTCAGCGACCATTTCGGCAAGCAGCCGGTCGTCCTCCTGTTCTTCCCCTTGGCCTTCACCGGCGTGTGCACGCAGGAAATGTGCGACGTCACCGGCGGCATCTCGGCCTACGCCGACCTCGGCGCGACCGTCTATGGCATCAGCGTCGACAGCCCCTTCGCGCAGGAAGCCTGGGCCAAGGCCAACAACATCGGCGTGACGCTCCTCTCCGACCTCAACAAGACCACCACCAAGGCCTACGACGTCGTGTTCCCGAACCTCGCCGGCGTCGGCGACACGTCGGCCCGCGCGGCTTTCGTCATCGGCCAGGACGGCGTGATCAAATACGCCGAGCAGACCCCGACGCCGAAGGATCTCCCGAACTTCGCCGCGGTGAAGGCCGCCCTGGCGGGCTGAATCGCCACCGCGGCCAAGAAGTAACAAGGGCCAAGGATCAAGTAACAAGAGCGACCCTGTCGCTCGCGCACGGGATCCTGATACTTGTTACCTGATCCTTGATACTTTGAATTTCACATGAGCTCCCTCCCGAACCCGTTCAACACCCTCCAGTCCTTCGCCGGCGGCAAGAAGTTCTATTCGCTGCCCGCCCTTGAGAAGGCCGGCTTCAACGTCTCGCGCCTGCCCGTGAGCATCCGCCTCGTCCTCGAGGCCGTGCTGCGCAATTGCGACGGCAAGCGCGTGCTCGAGTCCAACATCAAGGAGCTCGCGAACTGGAAACCGAACGAGGCCCGCACCGCCGAGATCCCCTTCGTCGTCGCGCGCATCGTCCTGCAGGACTTCACGGGCGTGCCGCTGCTCGTCGACCTCGCCGCCATGCGTTCGGCCGTCGCGAAGATGGGCAAGAACCCGAAGATCATCGAGCCGCTCGTGCCCGTCGACCTCGTCGTCGACCACTCGGTGCAGGTGGACTTCGCGGGCTCGGCCGACGCGCTGCAGAAGAACCTCGACCTCGAGTTCTCGCGCAACCGCGAGCGCTACCAGTTCCTCAAGTGGGGCATGCAGGCCTTCGACACCTTCAAGGTCGTGCCCCCGGGCATCGGCATCGTCCACCAGGTCAACCTCGAGTATCTCGCCAAGGGCGTGCTCAACCAGGGCGACGTCTATTACCCCGACACCCTCGTCGGCACCGACTCGCACACGACGATGATCAACGGCATCGGCATCGTCGGCTGGGGCGTCGGCGGCATCGAGGCGGAGGCCGGCATGCTCGGCCAGCCGGTCTACTTCCTCACGCCCGACGTCGTCGGCGTGCACCTCACGGGCTCGCTCCGCGAGGGCGTCACCGCCACCGACCTCGCGCTCACCGTCACGCAGCTCATGCGCAAGACGAAGGTCGTCGGCAAATTCGTGGAATTCTTCGGCCCCGGCGCCGCCGCGCTGCCGGTCGTCGACCGCGCGACCATCGCCAACATGGCCCCGGAATACGGCGCCACGATGGGCTTCTTTCCGATCGACGCCGAGTGTGCCAACTACCTCCGCGCCACCGGCCGCGACGAGTCGCTCGTCGCCACCTACGAGGCCTATTACCAGGCGCAGGGCCTCTGGGGTATGCCGCAGAAGGGCCAGATCGATTACTCGCAGGTCGTCGAACTCGACCTCTCGACCGTCGTCCCGTCCGTCGCCGGACCGAAGCGCCCGCAGGACCGCATCGAGCTGAACAAGCTCAAGGATAACTTCGTCGGCTCCTTCGCCAAGCCCGTCACCGAAAACGGCTTTGGCAAGAAGGCCGAGGAGTTCTCCACCGTGAAGGCCGAGGTCAACGGCACCAAGCTCGGCCACGGCTCCGTCCTCATCGCCGCGATCACCAGCTGCACCAACACCTCGAACCCGAGCGTGATGCTCGCCGCCGGCCTCGTCGCGAAGAAGGCCGTCGCCAAGGGCCTCAAGCCCAACCCGCTCGTGAAGTCGTCGCTCGCCCCCGGCTCGCGCGTCGTCACCGACTACCTCAACAAGACCGGCCTCACGCCGTATCTCGACCAGCTCGGCTTCCAGACCGTCGGCTACGGCTGCACGACCTGCATCGGCA
>CAYYVB010000247.1:0-5393 GCA_964475035.1 uncultured Opitutaceae bacterium
AGCGCACCGGCCAGCGCCAGCGGGATGCTGAGCATGACTTGGAGCGCGAGGCCGAGGCTGCGGAAGTAGGCATGGAGGAGAACAATGATCACCACCACGATCATCGCGCCGAGGATGGCGATGCGCCGGGTGGCGTCGCGCTGGGCCTCGAACTCGCCTTCGTAGGTCACGAAATAGCCCTCCGGTAGGGCGACTTTCTCGGCGACGGCGGCGCGGAGCAGCTCGACGCTGGCCCCGACATCGCGGCCGGTGGGCTGGATGGCGAGGGTGATGCGGCGTTGGCTGTTTTCGCGGAAGATGACGTTGGGGCCGCGAGCGTCGCGCACGTCGGCGACGGCGCTCAGCGGGATGCGAGGCCCGAGCGGAGTCTCGATGAGCAGCTCGCGCAGGCGGTCCGGGCTTGCGCGCCATGTTTCTGGCAGGCGCAGGACGAGCGGCACGGTGCGCTGTCCTTCGCGCAGCTCGGCGACTTCCTGCCCGCCGACGAGCGTGGAGAGGAGGTCGTTGAGCGCTCCGGGAGTGAGGCCGTAGGCGGCGGCGCGTTCGCGGTCCGCCTCGATGCGGAGCTGGGGAATATCCGCCTGCGCGTCGAGACGGGCTTTTTCAAATCCGGGGATGGCGCGGGCGATGGCCTGCACCTGCTCGCCGACGCGGCGCAGCTCCGCGAGGTCGGGGCCGAAGATTTTCACCGCCACGGGGGCGGCGACTCCGCTGAGCATGTGGCCGATGCGGTCGGCCAGCGGGCCGCTGACGACGGCGAAGGCTCCGGGGATGCGGCGCAGACGGGTGTTGATCTCCGCGATGATTTCGGCGCGAGGGCGTTTGCCGTCCGGGATAAAATCGACGTCGAACTCGGCGGTCGAGACGGGCACGACGTGGTCGCCGCGCTCGGCGCGGCCGAGACGGCGGCCGACCTTGGACACGCCCACGATGGACAGCTGTTCGCGTGCGGTCATGTGGAGGATGCGGTGCGTATCAGCCAGCGAGGTGCCGGGGGCGGCGGTGGCGGCGACGAGCGCGGTCTCCTCGCGGAACTTGGGGAGGAAGTCCTTGCCCATGCGCGGATACAGCGCGAACGCGGCGACGAGCACGGCGGTGACGAGGGCGAGCACGGGAACCGGGTAACGCAGCGCGGGCGCGATGGCGGTGGCGTGGACGGCGCGCTTGAGGCCGCGCACAAACATGCCGTCGGCGTGTTCCGATCCCGGTTTGGGATGGAGCAACAAGGCACAGAGCACCGGGATGACGGTGAGCGAGACGAGGAACGAGGCCGCCATGCTGAGGATGGTGGCGATGGCGATGGGGGCGAAGAGCTTGCCCTCGACACCGCTCAGGCCGAGGAGCGGGAGGAACACCAGCACGATGAGAATCGTGGCGTAGAGGATGGAGTTTCGCACCTCGCCGGAGGCTTCCGCGATGACGGGCAGGCGCGGGCGCGGGGTGGCGCGGGCGGCGTTTTCGCGCAGGCGGCGGAAGACGTTTTCCACGTCCACGATGGCGTCGTCCACCACCATGCCCATCGCGACGGCGAGGCCGCCGAGAGTCATGGAGTTGACCGAAAGGCCGAACCAGGTGAAGGTGAGCAACGTGATCGCGAAGCTCAGCGGGATGGCGGTCAACGTGATGACGGTGGTGCGGATATTGAGCAGGAAGAGGAACAGGATGATCGACACCATGATGCCGGCGTCGCGGATCGCCTCCTTCAGGTTGCCGATGGCGTGGTCGATGAACTGGCGCTGTTGGAAGAGCGGAATAATCTCGATACCGGGAGGGAGGGCGGGCCGTAGCTCGGCGAGCGCGGCCTCGATCTGCTCGGTCATGGCGCGGGTGTCGAAGCCGGGGGCCTTGGTGATCGACATGATGACGCCTCGGGTGGGCTCCTTTTCCGGCACGACGCTGACGGAGGCGTCGCCGCGCATCGGCTCGATGCCCCAGGCCAACGTGGCCACGTCGGCTAGCGTGACCGGGCGGCCCTCGACGATCTTGACCACGGTGTGGCCAAGGGCGGTCAGGTCGGTGCTCATGGCGAGGTTTCGCACCATGATCTCGGTGGGGCCGTTATTGAGGAAACCGCCGGTGGTGGTGCCGGCGGCGGAGGCCACGGCGGAGGCGAGTTCGTCGTGGGAAACCGAATACGCGGCCATGCGCGAAGGATCGGGCTGCACCTCAAGGCGGCGCACGCCGCCGCCCATGTTGAGGATCTCGGCGATGCCGGGGATGCTCTGAAGACGGCGCTTGATCGTCCAATCGGCCAACGTGCGCACCTCGGCGGGCGCGAGATGGCCGGGCTGACCCTCGGGCACGGTGGAGCGCACGCCGACGAGCATGATCTCGCCCATGAGCGAGGCCACGGGCGTCATGAAAGGCTGCACGCCCTCGGGCAGTTGCTCGCGGGCGGTTTGCAGGCGTTCCTGAACCTGGACGCGAGCGGAGTAGATGTCGGTGTCCCAGCCGAACTCGGCGTAGATGAGCGAGAGCGCGACATCGGAGTTGGAGCGCAGGCGGGTGAGGTTGGCCACGCCCATGAGCGCGCTTTCAAGCGGCTGGGTGACGCGGGACTCGACTTCCTCGGGCGCGAGACCGGGGGCCTCGGTGAGGATGACGACGGTCGGTTTGGTGAGGTCGGGCAAGACCTCGACGGGCAGTTGGAGGCCGGTGCGCAAACCGAGGGCGAGCACGATGAGGGCAAGCCCCAGCACGACCGCGCGGTGTTGCAGCGACCAGCGGATGAGAAAATTAAGCATGGCTCAGGTCTCCTTCCGGTTCGAGGTGGCGAGGCGGATGCCCAGCGCGGCGGCGATCAGGGCGAGCACGCCGGTGGCTATTTGCCACGGGCGCTCGGGGTGGCCCTCGTGGGCCTCTTCGCCGTGCTCATGGCCGTGGTCGTCGCCAGCAGAGGCGGCTGCCGGGGCGGACGCGCCGCCTTTGGGGAGTTCGCCGCCGTCGGCGGCGTGTTCGTGGCCGTGGGCCGCGTCGAGCGCTTCCTTGAGCGAGACACCGCCGCCGCCTGCGAAGGAGAGCGAGTAAGCGCCGGTGGTGACGACTTCGTCTCCGGGGAAAAGCCCGCTGACGATCTCGACATAGCGGTCGTTGGCGGAGCCGAGGACGACGGGGGTTTTGACGAAGGCTCCGGGCAACTCGAAGTCTTTGGTGAAGACCACGCGCGGTGCGGTGCCCTCGCCTTGAACGGCCTCGCGCGGCACCGAGAGCACATCGGCGCGGCTGGAGAGGACGAGCGCAAACTCTGCGCGCAGACCGGGGCGGAGCCTACCGTCGGGATTGGGCAGGCGGAAGTGCGCGGTGAGAGTGCCGGACGCGGGATCGGCCTCGGCGCCGAGGCGCACGAGTTCGCCGGTGAACACTTCGCCGGGGAAGGCGGTCAGGCGAATGCGCGCCTTGGTTTCCCCCAGGCGCAGGCGGCCCGCGACGGTTTCGGGCACACGCGCGACGGCATGCACGTCGGAGAGGTCGGTGATTTCCAGCAGAGCGGCGTCGGGCTCGACCGGATCGCCGAGGTGGACGTCGAGCGCGGTGACGATGCCGGCCTGAGGGGCGCGCAGAGCGACGACGGGCGGAGGATCGCCGGCCTGGCGGCTTTCCACGCGGACGATTTCGGCATCGGCCTTGACCGCTTCGCCGAGGGTGGCGGCGAGGCCGACCACGCGACCGGAGATGCGGCTGCTCACGGCTGCGGTGGCTCCGGGGCGGCTTTCAATGCGTCCGAGGGCGAAGGCCGTTTCCTCGAAGAGGCGCGGCTCGGCCGAGGCGAATTCGAGGCGCAGGTTGGCGACGGCGTTGGCGTCGAGCACGACGGTGTTTTGCTCGCGCTTCGCATCGGGTGCGGCGACGAGCGAGGTGGCGAGAAGAAGATAAAGAGAAGAAGAGAGTTTCATGGGATTCAGAGGGGGATGCAGCAGGCGGCGGACAGGCGGCGCACGGCGGCGCGGTGGTAGGCGAGGCGGGCGGCTAGGTCGGAGCGTTCGATCTCGGCAAGGCGTTCGCGGGCGCGAAACACCGGGGTCGAGTCGATCTCGCCGCGAGCGTAGGCCGCCTCGGCGGCGGCGAGGTGGGCGCGGGCGGCGGGAAGCAGCTCGGCGGCGATGGCGCGGGCGGCGACGTGTCGGGCGCGCACCTCGGTGGCGCTGGCGGCGACTTCGTTCACGGCTTCACGCACGCGGGCCTCGCGTTCGAGCGCCACGCGGCGGCGGGCGGCCTGTTTTTCGGCGATCAGCGGAGCGGAGACGTTGCGCACCGGCAGCGGGATGCTGAAACGCAGGCCGAGCTTGGCCTCTTGTTCACGTCCGCCAAAGTCGTCGCGGTCTTGTTCGCCCTCGGCGAAAATGCCGACCTTGAAGTCTTCTTTGCCCTGCGAGCGGGCGAGAGCGATTTCGGCGTCGGCGGCGCTGAGCTGGGCCTCCGCGAGAGAGACGTCGGCGCAAAGCCCCGGCGGAGGCACGGCGGCCTCGTCGGGAGGCAGGGCCAGATCGACGGCGACGGTAAGGTCGGCGTCGGCCTCGCGTCCGAGCACGGTGGCGAGCTGCATGGATGCAGCCGCGTAGGCGGCGCGCGGGGTCGCGACCGCCAGCTCAGCTTCGCGGGCCATGAGTTCGGCCTGGGCGGAATCGAGGGACGAGAGCTGACCGGCGAGGGACTGTGCCTTCTGGGCAGTGGCCAATTCGCGGGCGAGCGTGGCTTGTTGCTCGGCAAGTCGCAGCTCGGATTGGGCGGCGGCCAGCTCCAGCACGGCCAGCCGCGTGCGGGCGGTGAGAGCCAGTTCGGCGATGGCGACCTCGCGCCGGGCGAGTAGGATGCTTTCGGCGGCGACGCGGCGCTCCAGCCTGAGACGCGAAGCGCGCGGGAAGGTTTGGGAAAGGCCGATCTCGATGCGTCCGCGACCTTGTCGGCCAAGGGCGACTTCGGTTTCGAGTTCGGGATTGGGCAGGCGACCGAGGCCGGAGGAGCGAGCCTCGGCTTCGGCGATCAACTCGCGGGCGGCGGCGAGTTCGGGATTTTGTTCAAGAGCGAGACGCGTGGCGGTCTCGGGAGTGAGGGGCGGCTCGGCGGCGGAGAGGCTCGCGAGCACGCATAGCGGCAAAAGGGTTCGGAAAAACATGACCTGATCGAATGAAAGTCCCCGCGACGGGCGGAGGGCCGGCAGCCGTGCCAAATTAGCAACGGCACGCATTGGACTCGTTCTGAAACGAGCCGTCCGTGGAAAAGCCGCAGGCGACCGCGCAGGGTCGCGCTAAAGCGGCATCAGGTCAGCGTGGGGGCACGCGCAGGAAGTGCGGCGCGGGCGGCAAAGGCCCACTCGGGCACCCAACCAGCGGGATCGTCCTTAGTCCACGTAGGAGGAGCGAGCGGAGTAGCCGTGGAAAGAAGACGAGCGTGTA
>CAYYVB010000248.1:0-5381 GCA_964475035.1 uncultured Opitutaceae bacterium
ACCGCCGCACCGAGCAGCGCCGAGCCGAAGCCCGCGACGTGGAAGCCGTCCACCAGCTTGCCGACGATGAAGAAGAGGAATGCGTTGATCAGCCACACGCCGATGCCGAGCGTCAGGACGATGAACGGCAGCGTGAAGAGCATCAGCAGCGGCTTGAGCACCGCGTTGAAAAAGCTCAGCAGCAACACCACGACGGCGAGCGTCGTGCCCGTCGAGTAGCTGATGCCGGGCACCAGCGTCGCGCTCAGGACCACGCCGAGCGCGAGGATCGCCCAGCGCACGAGCAGGTTGACGAACGGGTGGTTCATAGGATGATGACTCTAACCCGAATTTTCGCGGAGCAATGAAAATCCTGATCGTCCAAGACTACCTGCGCAGCGGCGGCACCGAACGCCACGCCGTCTTCCTCGGCGCGGCCGCGGCGCGCGCCGGCCACGAGGTCACGCTGCTGACCTTCCGCCCGCGTGGCGCGCTCGGGGACGACGCGGAGAACCAGCCCTTCGCCTTCAAGTCGCTGCAACCTTTCGACCTGCACCTCGACTGGTTCGCCCCTGGCCTGCTCCGAGCCGCCGCCGAGGCCGCCCCCGACCTCGTGCTCTGCATGGGCCGCATGGCGAACTGCTACGCCGGGTTCATCCAGTCGCGCCTGCCGCACGCCGCCGTCATCTGCACGATGCGCACCGGCAAGACGCTGCCGTGGCTCTTTCGCCGCTCGCTGCGCCTCTGCCGCCACATCGTCGCCAACAGCCACGTCGCCAAGCGCGTGCTCACCGACGAACACGACCTGCCCGCGCACAAGATCACCGTCATCCACAATCCCGTCCTCCGCTCGCACGACGCCGACGGCCTGCGCAACCACGGCCTCCGCCGCTACCACGGCGCGAACCCGAGCACGGTCGTGATGCTCAACGTCGCGATGTTCCGCCCCGAGAAGAACCAGCGCGAATTGATCGAGATCTGCGCGAAGCTCCCCGGCTACCTCGACTGGCAGCTCTGGCTCGCGGGCGAGGGCGTCACCCGCAAGGGCTGCGAACGCCTCGCCCACGACCTCGGCATCGGCGGCCGCGTGCGCTTCCTCGGTTACCAACCCGATCCCACGGCGCTCTACCACGCCTCCGACCTCGCCGTCCTCGCCTCGCAGAGCGAATCGCTGTCGAACTTCCTCATCGAGTCGCAACTCCACGGCCTGCCGGCCATCGCCTACGACATCGTCGGCGTCGGCGAATGCTTCATCCCGGGACAGTCGGGTTTCCTGCTCAAGAACAAGGACCAGGCGGGCTTCGTCGAGTCACTCGACAAGCTCATCCGCGAGCCCGGCCTGCGCCGGCGTTTCAGCGAGGCCGGCCGCCAGCACGCGCGCGCCGAGTTCACTGCCGAGCGCCAGATCCAAGCGCACCTCGCGCTCTTCGCCGAGCTCGTCAAAATCTGAGCGCGTTGACGTTTCTGTAGGGGCGCAGTCTTGCTGCGCCCTAAAAAACCACTGTCGATTCCCGCTCCTGACACCGTGCTGTCAGCAGCCACGCCGCGCGGCATCCGGCGGGTTGCGTTTCGCAGGCTCGTGCTCATTCGTAGCCGCCAGTGCGTCCCTCCCCGACCGAATTCATCCGCCTGCGCGGCGTCCGCCAGAACAACCTCAAGGGCTTCGACCTCGATCTGCCGCTGGGCCGATACATCGTCGTCACCGGACTGAGCGGCGCGGGCAAATCCTCGCTCGTGTTCGACACGCTCCACGCCGAGGGCCAGCGCCGCTACGTCGAGACCTTCTCCGCCTACACGCGCCAATTCCTCGACCTGCTCGACAAACCCAAGGTCGACTCCGTCGAAAACATCCGCCCGTCCATCGCCATCGAGCAGACCAACACGGTCAAGACCTCGCGCTCCACCGTCGGCACGATGACGGAGCTGACCGATTTCGCTAAGGTCTGGTTCAGCCACGTCGCCGAATGCTTCGACCCCGCGACCGGCGAGAGGGTCGAGGACGACACGCCGCAGACGATCTGGCGCAAGACGCACGCCGCACACCCGGCCGCCACGCTTTTGCTCGCTTTCAGGATCACGAAGCCCGCCAACCTCGCGTGGACGGAGATCCTCCCGCCGTTGAAGAACCAAGGTTACACGCGCGTGCTCATCCCGCGCGACAGTGGCGAAGCCCCGACACTCGCGACCTTGGACGATCTCCTCGCCGAGCAGGCGGCTGGCTCGCTCGCGCACACGGGTCACGTCTTCGTCATCCAGGACCGTCTGCGCATCGCGATGGAAAACCAGGTGCGCTTCGTCGAAGCAACCGAGACCGCACTCCACTTCGGCCAAGGGGAGATGTTTCTCTTCACTACCGGCGACTTCGCCGCCGCCGGGCACTACTCCCGCGGCCTGCACTCGCCGAAGACCGGCCGCACGTTCCGACCCGCATCGCCCGGCCTGTTTTCCTTCAACTCCCCGCTGGGCGCCTGCCCGCGCTGCCGCGGTTTCGGGCGCATCATCGACATCGACTACCGCCTCGCCATTCCCGACCACTCGCTGTCCATCGAGCAGGGCGCGATCAAACCGTGGGAAGGCGAGATCTACGGCGAGTCGAAGAAAGACCTGATCCGCTTCACCAAGAAACTCGGCCTTCCCACCGACGTGCCGTTCGCCGAACTCACCGAGGAGCAGAAGGCGTTCGTCATCGATGGTTCGCCCGGCTACGATGGCGAGACCAAGGCGTGGCCGCAATATTGGTATGGGCTGAAGGGTTTCTTCCGCTGGCTGGAGAAGACGACCTACAAGATGCACGTCCGCGTCTTCCTCTCACGCTACCGGGCCTACAATCCCTGCCCCGAGTGCCGCGGCTCTCGCCTCCAGCCCGACGCTCTCTGCTGGAAATGGCGCGGCTACACGCTCCCGCAGCTGTATCAGCTCCCCGTCTCCGAGCTGCTGGCCCTCGTCCGCCAATCGAAACTCGAGACTCAAGAATCGAAAATCGCCGCGGCCCACACCGCGACGCTCGCCTACGAATCGATCGTCACCCGCCTGCGTTACCTCGAACAGGTCGGCCTCGGCTACCTCACGCTCGACCGCTCGTCGCGCACGCTTTCCGGCGGCGAGGTCGAGCGCGTCAACCTCACCTCCTGCCTCGGCACCTCGCTCGTCGACACGCTCTTCGTCCTCGACGAACCCTCCGTCGGCCTCCACCCGCGCGACATCGACCGCCTCATCGGCATCATCCGCACGCTGACCGACGCCGGCAACACGGTCGTCGTCGTCGAGCACGACGAGGCGATGATCCGCGCCGCCGACCACGTGCTCGAAATCGGCCCCGAACCCGGCGCGCGCGGCGGCGAAATCGTCTTCCAAGGCGACGTCGCCCAGTTGCTCCGTTCTCCGCGCAGCCTCACCGGCCGCTATCTCTCCGGCCGCGAATCGCTTGATATCCCCGCGCAGCGCCGCCGCGTCGGCGACCGCTCCACCCGCTGGCTGAAGTTTCAGCGCGCCTCGAAACACAATCTCCGCGACCTTACCTTCCGCCTCCCTCTGCGCCGCTTCGTCTGCCTCTCCGGCGTCTCCGGCTCGGGCAAATCCACGCTCCTCGACAACGTCATCCACCAAGGCCTGCTCACTCAGCGCAGCCAGATGACCGAGGATCCCGCGACCATCGCCCGCATCGAAGGCGACACGGCGTTCTCCGAGATCGTCCTTGTCGACCAATCCCCGCTCAGCCGCACGCCCCGCTCGAACCCAGCGCTCTACAGCGAAGCGTGGGACCTCATCCGCGAGCTCTACGCGCAGACGCCCGCCGCGCAGGAAGCCGGCTTCAACGCCTCCAGCTTCTCCTTCAACAGCGGCGAGGGCCGCTGCGATCACTGTCAAGGCCTCGGCAGCGAACGCGTCGAGATGCAGTTCCTCTCCGACGTCTTCGTCCCCTGCCCCATCTGCGAAGGTCGTCGCTTCAAACCCGAGGTGCTCGCCATCCAGTGGAACGGAAAATCCGTCGCCGACCTCCTCGCGACCACGATCACCGAGGCGCTCGGCCTCTTCGCCGGACACGCGACGATCCGCTCGCGCCTCGCCGCCCTCGACGCCGTCGGCCTCGGCTACCTCACGCTCGGCCAGCCGCTCAACACCCTCTCCGGCGGCGAATCGCAGCGCCTCAAGCTCGTCCGCTACCTCTCCGACTACGCCAGCGCCAATGGAGGGCCGAACTCCCGCGAGGCCGAAATCGATAATCCAAAATCGAAGATCGAAAATCCACCGGGCGCCCTGCTCCTCCTCGACGAACCCACCACCGGCCTGCACCGCCACGACGTGAAGCGCCTGCTCTCCGTCTTGCAGCGCATCGTCGACGCCGGACACAGCGTCGTGGTGATCGAGCACAACCTCGATGTGTTGAAATCTGCGGACTGGATCCTCGAGGTCGGCCCCGAAGCCGGCGCCGGCGGCGGCCGCATCGTCGCCGAGGGCACGCCCGAGCAGATCGCCGCCACCGACACCGCCACCGCGCCCTTCCTCCGCGCCGCCTTGGTTTGTAGCGCAGGGTCTCCCGACGCCGCCCTACAACTCGCCGCCGAGGACGCCGCCTCGTATGACGCCGAGCCTTCCACATTCCGCGTTCAGCCTTCCGCGCTCGAACTCCTCGGCGCCCGCGAGAACAACCTCAAAAACATCTCGCTCTCCATCCCGCACCGCCAGCTCTCCGTCGTCACCGGCGTATCCGGTTCGGGCAAGTCGACCCTCGCCTTCGACATCATCTTCGCCGAAGGCCAGCGCCGTTTCATGGAGTCGATGTCGCCCTACGCGCGCCAGTTCGTCGAGCAGCTCCCGCGCCCCGACATCGACCGCCTCACCGGCATCCCGCCCACTGTCGCCATCGAACAGCGCATCACGCGCGGCTCGCGGAAGTCCACCGTCGCGACCATCACCGAGGTCGCGCAATACCTCCGCCTCCTCTACGCGCGCCTCGGCGTGCAACACCACCCCGAGACCGGCCGTGCCGTCACGCCGCTCTCCCCCGCGCAGCTCCGCCGCCTCCTCGAGAAGACCCTCGCCACGCCGGCCGCGCGCAAGGCCAGGCACCTCTACCTCTGCGCCCCGCTCATCCGCGGCCGCAAGGGCCACCACGAGCCCATCGCCAAGTGGATCGGCAAGCAGGGCTACGAACTGATGCGCGCCGACGGCCGCCTCCTGCGCGTCGACACGTTCACCAAGCTCGACCGCTACAAGGAGCACGACGTCGAGGTCGTCGTCGCCGACCTGAAGGCGCTCGCGCCCAAGGGCCGCGCCGACGCGCTCACGACCGCGCTGCGCCTCGGCAAGGGCGCTTGCTTCCTCGTTGCGCCCACCGGCGGCGTCCTCAGCTGGTTCTCCACCACGCGCACCGACATCATCACCGGCGAGTCCTTCCCCGA
>CAYYVB010000249.1:0-5353 GCA_964475035.1 uncultured Opitutaceae bacterium
AGTGGCGGTCGAAGAGGACCTGCACGAGCGCGATGGCGATGGCGGGCAGCGCGAGCACGAGGAGGAAGCTCGTGATGAGCGACATCCAGGTGAACACCGGCAGGCGCATCATCGTGAGCCCCGGGGCACGCATGTTGATGATCGTGACGATGAAGTTGAGCGAGGCGACGATTGACGAGACGCCGAGCACCTGCAGGCCGAGGATCCACAGGTCGGTGGACGCGTCGGGCGTGAAGGTTTTCGAAGTCAGCGGTGCGTAGCCGAACCAGCCGATGTCGGGTGCGCCGGCCTTGATCGACGGGAACACGTAGGAGAGCCAGCCGACATTGAGGATGATCGCACCCGCGACAAACACCCAGAGCGAGAAGGTGTTCAGGCGGGGGAAGGCCACGTCGCGCGCGCCGATTTGCAGCGGGATGAGCAGATTGAAGAACGCGGCGTTCAGCGGCATGACCGCGAGGAAGATCATCGTCGTGCCGTGCATCGTGAACAGCTCGTTGTAGAACTGCGCGCTGATGAAACGGTTGTTCGGCACCATCAGCTGCGTGCGGATGAGCAGCGCCTCGAGGCCGCCGATGAGGAAGAACGTGCACGCGAAGAACGCGTACATCAGGCCGATCTTCTTGTGGTCGACGGTGGTGAGCCAGCCGACGAGGCCGGTCTTGGCCATCGGACGCGGGAGGAGCGCGATCGGCTTCGGGGCGGCGTGTTCGCCGCCGTGGTAGTCGGATTTAGCCAGTGCTTGGGCCATGGTGAGTCGGGTGGTGTGCGTTAAAGGGGAGGGTGAGGGATCACTTCAGGCTGAGCAGGTAGGCGACAAGCGCTTTGGTCTCGTCGTCCGTTAGCGTGAAAAGCGGCTTGCCCGTCGCGGTGTCGACGTAGCCGCCGTGATACATCTTGTTGCCGGGTTTGAAATACTCGGGGTCCTTGATCCACTGGAAGAGACGCTCGGGCGAGTTCTCGAGGACGCCGGCGGCGATGGTCGAGCGCGAACCGACGTGGGTCAGGTCGGGCCCAGTGATGCCGACGCCTTCGTGGCCGCGGACGGTGTGGCAGCTGATGCAGGTCTTCTCTTTGAAGAGGCGGCGGCCGTCAGCGATGAGCGCGGCGTTCTCGCCGGCCTCGGGGAGCTGCTTGGCTTTCCAAGCGCCGAGAGGGTCGGCGTCGAAATTGCCCGAGGCGGCGAGCGTCGAGCCCGGGCCGGAATCTGGGAACGAGGCGAACTGCACGCGGAGGGACTGCTCCTCGTCGCGGCGGATCGTAGTGGCCGTGGCGGTTCGGGCGGCTTGTTTCTGGTTGTCGAGCCACTTGACGTATTCGGAGGGCGAGAGGGCGATGACGCGGAAGCGCATGATCGCGTGCGACTCGCCGCAATACTCGGCGCACTGCCCGTAGTAGTATCCGGGCTTGTCCGCCTTGAACCAGAGGAAGTTCGCGCGGTTCGGGATCATGTCGACCTTGCCGGCGAGCTTCGGGATCCAGAAGGAGTGGATGACGTCGATCGTGCGGAGGTGGACGCGGACCGGCACGCCGGCGGGGACGACGAGTTCGTTGCCGGTCACGAGCGGGGCTTCGCCGCCGGTCGGGAGGGGCATCATCTCCTGATTGTATTCAAACTTGAACCACCACTGGTAACCGGTGGCCGTGACGTCCATGGCGTTGGCGCGTTCCGCCTCGGGCACGTCGTGGGTGAACCAGATGTTCTTCAGCGTGGGGATCGCGATCACGACGAGCAAAGCGACGGAGGCGACGATGAGCCCGATTTCGATCATCGGGTTGCCGTGGCTCTGTTCCGGCGGCTCGGTCTTCTCGTCGGCCGCGGTCCGGGCGCGGAACTTGATCTGCGCGTAGGCGAGGACGGCGCCCACGATGACGAAGATGAACATCGTCACGTAGACCGTGACCATGAACACGTCGTATTGCGCTTTCGCCACCGGGCCTTCGGTGACGATCGTCGTCTGCGGGCCACTGAGGTGGAAAACCTTTTGGACTTTTTCGCAGCCGGTGAGCAGGAGGGCGGAGAGACCGCCGAGCGCGAGTGCGCCGGAGCGGAGAACCTTGCGGAAGTCGAAGCGTGTGCGGGTCATGTGAGTCGGGTAAAAGCAGCAGCCGGAGCGCCGGTCGCCGCCAAAGAAGAAGGCGAGAGCGTTTGCATCCCGCCGGGCATTTCAACCGCAAAAAAAGGCCAAGAAATGCGTAGCATGATTCCACAAAAAAGACTTACGGCGGTTATTAAACCAAACCCTCCGCGCATAAGTCCGCCCAAAACTTGACTTGGCTCATTGCGCGAGCGCCGAACCTGTGCGAAAGTCCGCGTGCTTATGAAAATCCACACCCTCGCTGCCTCCCTGCTCGCCGCTACGCTCCTGCTGTCGGCCTGCGGCAAAAAAGAAGAGACCGCCGCCGCTTCCGCCGGCGCCGCTTCCGCCTCGGCTGTCGCCACGCTCGAATTCACGGCGAACGACAGCATGAAATTCAACCAGACCCGCGTCGAAGTCCGCGCCGGTCAGCAGGTGAAGGTCATCCTCACCAACATCGGATCCATGCCGAAGGCCGCCATGGGCCATAACTGGGTCCTCCTCCAAAAGGGTTCCGACGGCAAGGCGTTCGCCGACGCCGCGGTCGGCGCCGCCGCCACCGATTACCTCCCGGTCGCCCTCCAAGCCCAGATGATCGCCCACACGAAGATGCTCGGGCCGAAGCAAACCGACGAAATCACCTTCACCGCTCCCACCGAGCCGGGTGAATATCCGTTCCTCTGCTCCTTCCCTGCGCACTACGTCGCCGGCATGCATGGCGTGCTCGTCGTAAAGTAAGCCGCGCGGAACACCTCCACGCCAAAACCATCCAGCCGGGCCCCGCGCCCGGCTTTTTTGTGTCCGCACACCAAAAACTGGAGGGCCGAACTCCGCGAGGTCGCAACGCCCCCCCGTCACACTGCCATGCGGACACGGTCCGACTCATGTATGGGCGCAGTCTTGCTGCGCCCTTGCCAACCAGTCCGGCTGAAGCCGGACCTACTTCTTCGGCCACCAGACGTAGAGGAAGAAATACACCAGCACGCCCGTGACGCTGACGTAATACCAGATCGGGTAGGTGAATCGCGCCCAACGCTTGTGCGTTTCGAAATCACCCTTGATCGCCAGCCAGAACGTCCGCGGCACGAGATAGGCGATGCTGATCGCGAGCAGGACGTGCGTCAGCAGCATCACATAATAGACGATCCGGATCGCGCCCTCGCCGCCGAACTCCGTGTGGATCGCCTCGCCGGCGCCGGCCGCGGCGCCCTTCAGCGCCTTGTGCGTCACGTAACCGACCAAAAAAAGCGCCGAGACCGCTCCCGCCGACAGCATGGCGGCGCGATGGCCCTCGCGTTTGCCCTGCTTGATGAGAACGAAGCCGATCGTCATCAGGACGGTCGCGAGCGCGTTGAGTCCGGCATTCAGGGCGGGGATGTCGTCGGTTGACATGGTGAAGGCTTATTTCTGCTCGCAACTACGTTCCGGCAGGCCGGATGGATTCGTTCAGAGCTTGAAGAAGAACCGGTCGGCCACCAGCAGGCCGAGCAGCAATGGCAGGTAGGCGAGCGAATAATAGAACAGCCGGCGCGCCGTGACCTCGCGGTTCGCGGGATTCAAGAATTTGAACGCGCCGAAGAGCATCCACAGCCCGAGCGCCACGGCGAAGACGAAGTAATACCACGAACAATAACCCAGCAGAGTTGGCGACGCGCCCGCGACTGTCATCAGCACCGTCCAGACAAAGGTCCGAATCGCGACCTTGTGACCGCTCGGGTCGATGACGGAGAGCATTGGCATCCCCGCCGCCGCGTAATCATGCCGGTAGGTCCAAGCCAAGGCGAAGAAGTGCGGCATCTGCCACGTGTAGAGGATCGCGAACAGCGCCCACCCGAGCTCCGGGTTCGAGCGTCCCGCCGCCGCCCAGCCGATCATCGGCGGCAACGCCCCGCTGATGGCGCCGAGCTCGGTCGACCACCGCGACCAGCGCTTCGCCGGCGTGTAGATCGCGAGGTAGGCGACGATGGTGGCGAGCGCGAGGAAGGCTGACATGCCGTTGACCGACTTGAACAGCACCGCGAGTCCCGCCGCGCACATCAGCCAGCCCATGACGAAGGCCGAGCCGGGTTGCACATGTCCGGCGGGCAACGGGCGCGCGGCCGTGCGCTTCATCTTCGCGTCCGTGTCGGTCTCCATCCACTGGTTCAACGCCGCCACGCCGCCGGCGCACAGCGCCGTGCCGAGCACGACCAGCAAGGTCCGCTGCCACTCCCAATTCGGCACGGCGGCCAGATAGCCGACCATCGCCGTCACGACCGAGAGCAGGCTGAGCCGGGGCTTGGTCAGTTCTAGATAGTGGCGCCAGGTCGCAGCTTGGGCGCCGGGAGTGGCGGCTGGTTCGGCGTTGGTCATGCGGTCTTCGAGGTCGCGGACATCGGGTCAATCGAGCCACGCGACGTGAAAAAGACCACGAGAAAAGTCGTCGCCAAGGTCAGCGCGCCGATGATGACGTGCGCCGTGGTGATGTAGGCGTCGCGGCCGGTCCAGATGACTTTGGCGCCGAGGAGAATCTGCACGCCGAGCAAGACGAGCAGGCCGATGCCGAGTTTCCGCAGGAACGGCGACACCGCTGCGTCGCGCCACAGCGCGCGGACGTAGAGGCTGATCACCACGGCCAAAACGACCGCCATGACGCGGTGGAGGAATTGCAGCGTCACCCGGTAATCCCACGCCAGCGGCAGCCAATCGCGCTCGGCGGTGGACCACGGGAAGTAGGGGATGGCCATGCCCGCGTAGTTGTGGCGCATCGCGGCGGCGATCCAGAGCTGCACAAGCAGCAGGAACAGGCTCCAGAAACCGAGCCGGCGCACAAGTTCGCCCGTGTTGGCCGCGAGCAGGCCGCCGTTGCGCTCGATCCACGTGCGCGAGAGTCCGGCCGCGATGGCGAAGAGCAGGCAGACGAAGACCTGTGCCAGCACGCCGTGCGGGATGCGCAGCATCTGGCCGAGCGTCATCTCGAAGCCCGGCACTGCGGTCGCGTCGAGCAACACGCGTTTGCCGCCGATCAGACCCTGGATGATGACGATCGCCAGCGCCCACCAGCCGAGGTGGCGCAGCCAACGGCGTTGCTCGGAGCGCCAGAGCCAGACCGCGAGCACGATCGTGATCAGCCCCATCATCGCGCCGCTCAGCCGGTGCGAATGCTCCGCGAACATCGCGAGGTCCGTCAGCCAGCCCTCGGGATTCACCGAGCCGTGCGACAACGGCCAGTCGGGGAAAGCCATGCCGGCGCCGATGCTGGTGGTGAAGGCGCCGAGCGTCACGAGCACGAAAAC
>CAYYVB010000250.1:0-5346 GCA_964475035.1 uncultured Opitutaceae bacterium
CCGAACTAAAACAGCGAACCAAGCAGTTCGCGCTCCGCGTGATCCGGCTGACGGATTCGCTGCCTCGTCGCATGGCCGCCGATGTCCTGGGTCGGCAATTGCTCCGTTCCGCCACTTCGGTCGCCGCCAATTACCGTTCCGCTTGTCGCGCCAAATCACGGGCCGACTTCATCTCGAAGATGGGCACCGTGGAGGAAGAGGCGGACGAATCCGCATTGTGGCTCGAATTGATCGGGGACTCGGCTTTGATGAAGCCGGCCAAGCTCTCTGCCCTGCAAAAGGAGGCTGAGGAACTGACCGCCATCGCCGTCGCCTCCATCCGCACCGCGCGCCGCTCAGCGGCCAATCCGCAATCCGCAGTCCGCAATCTGCAATCCACATGAAGCGCCTGCTCTACGAGTTCACGGAATCCTTCCGCATCGCGGCGACGCAGATCCGGGCGAACAAGATGCGCTCCGTGCTGACTGCGCTCGGCGTCATCATCGGCATCGTCGCCGTCACGCTCATGGGCACCGCCATCCGCGGTATCGACACCGGTTTCCAGAACAGCCTCGCCATGCTCGGCGACGACGTTCTCTACGTCCAGAAATGGCCCTGGGGTCCGGTCGAGGATTGGTGGAACTACAACAACCGCCCCAACATCAGGCCGCAACACGCCACCGCCCTCAATCGCGTCATCCAGTCCACGCCAAACTCGCTCCTCGATTTCGCCGTGCCGGTCGTCGGCCGCTCCAGCCCCGTCAAGGTCGGTGACGCACGCGTCAACGGCGTGTTCACCATCGGCACCGAGGCGGAATACGCCCGCATCAGCGGCGCCGAATACAAGGAGGGCCGCCTCTTCAACGAGACCGAGGCCGGCTCCGGCCGCGAGGTCTGCGTCCTCGGGCACGACGTCGCCGAGGCGCTGTTCCCTCTCAGCTCGCCGCTCGGTCAGCGGGTCATGGTCGGCGGACATCCCTTCGAGGTCGTCGGCGTCTTCGCCAAGCAGGGTGAGTTCCTCGGTCTCTTCAGCTTCGACAACCAGGTCGTCATCCCGCTGCAGGCCTTCCAGAAATATTTCTCCACCCGCCGCGGCGCCGAGCTGCGCGTGAAGATGAAGGACAAGAACCAGCTCGAGGCCGCGAAGGACGAGCTCATCGGCGCCATGCGCCGCGTGCGCGCCCAGCTCCCGGGCGAGCGGGACAATTTCACCATCAACGAGCAGCAGGCCTTCAAGGCGCAGCTCGATCCGGTCAAGCAGGGCATCGCCCTCGCCGGCCTCTTCATCACCGGTCTGTCCCTCTTCGTCGGGGCCATCGGCATCATGAATATCACCTTCGTCTCCGTTAAGGAACGGACGAAGGAGATCGGCACGCGCAAAGCACTCGGCGCGCGCCGCCGCTCGATTCTGATGCAGTTCCTCATCGAGGCCGTGTCGATCTGCCTCATCGGCGGTGCCGTCGGAATGGCTGTTTCTTTCCTCCTCTTCCTCGGCATCTCCCAGGCCGCGCCGAATTTCCCGGTCGAGTTCTCGCCCGACCTCGTCGTGGTGAGCATGGCCGTCTCCGTCATCACCGGCATCGTCTCCGGCTTCGCCCCGGCGTGGGGCGCGTCGCGCCTCGATCCGGTCGTGGCGCTCCGCTACGAGTGAGCCTGTTCCCGCCATGAATTTCACCGAAATCCTCAAGATGGCCCTGGGTTCGCTGGGAGTGAACAAGCTCCGCTCCGCGCTCACGATGCTCGGCATCACCATCGGCGTCTTTTCCGTCATCGGCGTCATGACCGCCGTCACGGCGCTGCGCTCCTCGATCGAGACCGGCCTGAGCTTCCTCGGGTCGAACATGTTTCAGTTCGCCAAATTTCCCGTCAACGGCGGCGGACCCGAGGGCGGGCGCCGTCGCTTCGAGCTGCGGCGTGACGTGACGCTCGAGCAGGCGATGCGCTACCAGCGCCTGATGGAGGGCGCGGCCGACGTCATCTGCCTGAAGGTCTTCTCTCGCGGCGGCGCGCAGGCCGTCTACAACGCCCGCAAGACCCCGCCCGGACTCACCTTCGGCGGCAGCAACGAGCACTTTCTCGCGGCCAACCAATACTCCATCGCCACCGGCCGCAACTTCACTGCCGGCGATATCGAACTCGGCCGCCCGCTCGTCATCATCGGGCAGGACCTCGTCACGCGGCTGTTCCCCTCGGAAAATCCGCTCGGCAAGCAAATCAAGGTCAAGGACCGCACTTACACCGTCATCGGCACCTACGAGCCCAAGGGCCAGTCCTTCGGCGGCAGCGGCGATTCCATCGCCATGATCCCGATCACGCGCTTCCTGTCGGATTTCGGCAGTGAGGGCTTCTCGATCAACATCGCCACGCAGGCGCCGTCGCAGGCCGTCTACAACGAGACGATGGACAAGGGGGTCACCGCCATGCGCATCGTGCGCGGCCTGGAGCCGGAGCAGGACAACGATTTCGAAGTTTATTCCAACGACTCGCTCATCGCCATCTTCGCGCGCATCGCCGACATGGTCGCGGCGGGTTCCTTCGTCATCAGCGGTATCGCGCTCCTCGCCGCCGGCGTCGGCATCATGAACATCATGCTCGTTTCCGTCACGGAGCGCACGAAGGAGATCGGCATCCGCAAATCCATCGGCGCGCGGAAAAAGAACATCCTCTGGCAGTTCCTCATCGAGTCCGTGACCATCTCGCTGATGGGCGGCGTCGCCGGCATTTTGCTCGGCGTGCTCGGCGGCAACGGCCTGGCGATGGCCCTCAACGCCGCCGTCGTCTTTCCGTGGAACTGGGCCGCCATCGGCCTGATCGTCTGCTCCGGCATTGGCGTCGCCTTCGGCTTCTATCCGGCCTGGAAAGCCGCCTCGCTCGATCCGATCGAGGCCCTGCGCTTCGAGTAGGTTCGCCGCCCGACCGGGCTTGCCTGAGTTGCGCCGCGCGCGTTTGCTGACGACCGCGCGTGAAACTCCAATTCAAGCACAACCCGGCGTGGCGACGGAACGTGGCGGTAGGCGATCGCCGCCGCTGGTTGCTGTGGGCCATCGCCCTGAAGATCGAGATCCGCGCGATCCCGATCTGGACCTTCGAGATTTTCTGGAAACGCCTGCTCGTCGGCTTGGGCGTCCTCACGATCGGCGGCTACCTTGGCGCCGCGACCGCGCTCTATGTCTGGCTCGACCGCCAGCCGCAGAATCAAGTCACGTGGACCGATGTCGCCACGGCGCCCGTGCGCTGGGAGCATTTCCGGCGCAAGCGCGGTGACACCTCGATTGCCCAGGCCATGGCCCGGTTGCAGGCCGGTGATTATGTCGAGGCCTTCCACGGTTTGCGCGTCGGTCTGGCGCGCGCGCCCGGCAATTTCCGCGGCCGCATCCTGCTGGCCCGCCTCTATGCCGGGCAGGACCCGGCCCTCGCGCTGCGCACGTTGGAGGCGGGCTTGGTGCACTCCGCTGCCGAACCGGAATTTCTGCGCGCGCTCTATGGGTTCTATGCCCAGATGCAGGTGCAGGCGCACGCCGACGCCACCGCGGACCGCCTGCTGGCCTCCGACGCCACGCCGTCGCTTCCGCCGCTCGCCCGATCGGTCCTGCAGGCGCTGCAAGCCGGCCTCGTGCTCGAATCGGATCCCGCCAAGGCCGTGCGTCTGTTGGAAGCCGTGCCGCCCAGCGGTGACGCGGAGGAAGACGCCCGCGTCGGCCGGCTGCACGCCGCCGCCCTGACGCGGCTCGGCCGGCACGACGAGGCGCGCGCGTTGCTCGTCCGCACCCGCGCCGTGTCCGACGGTATCGACCAATGTCGCGCGGAGGCCGAGCTTGCGGTCGCCACCGCGAACGCCACCGAGCTCGAATCCGTCCTGCGCCGCCTGCGTCTGGCCCGCGACATCGAGACGCCGCAGGCATACCTCGTCGGCTTCAACGCCTGGCATCAGCTCCGTCGCCTCACGCTCCGCGACACGGTGGAGCAGGAATTCTACCGCACCTTCGGCGCGCACGATGCCGCGATGCAGCTCTTCGCCGCCAACGCCGTCAACCTGGGCCTCGCCGAAGTCGTCGCGCGGGCGCAGACCGTCGCGCAGGAGAACGGCCTCAGCACGTTCGCCTTTCGCGTCCACCAGACGGAGCTCGCGCTCCGTCGCGGCGAATTCGACAATGCCTTCCGCCACTTGCACGACTGGGAGGATGCGGTCGAGACCCTTGCTCCGCCGCAGCGCGCCTACCCGGAACTGATCGAGCGGCTCACACGCACGGTCGTGGCCGGCGGAGAGAATCAGGTGACCGGTCTGCTCACGCACCTCGGCACGATGCGCGGTCGGGCGACGCCGAGCGTCTATCGACTTGTTCTCAACGTCCTCGAGCGCGCCGGACAACCGGCCGTCGCCCGGCAGGCGCTCGAGACCGGCCTGCGCCTTTACCCGCTGACGGATTTGCTCGCCGCCGAGCAACAACGCCTCGCCGGCCTCACCGTGCTCATTGCCCCCAACCCAACGACTGCGAGCTCGGCGCCTGCCGTCGCCGCCACGGCGGAGGAGGCGCTCGCCGCGATCGACGCCGCCCTCGCTGCGCAGACCTATGTCGCCGTCCGCGAACAGTTGCGCGCCGTGCGCACGGCGCGTCCCGCCTGGCTCTCCGAATCAGATGCCGCCGTCGGTCGCCGCGAGATCGAGCTCGCGCTCGCGACGCAGGACCTTTCCTCGGCCCGGCTCGTCGTGCGCGGTCATCTCGATCGCCATCGTTCGCTCGCCGAATCCCTCGCAGTCGCGCGGCTCGCCGCCGTGCAACTCGCCGCCGGCCGCACGCCGGCCGCGCGTTTGCTGCATGACGAGGTCGCCGCCGCCCGCGGCGAGTTGCCCGAGGTGCAGGAGGCGCTCGCCGCGCTTGGCTTCAAGGACGACCTCGCGACGACCGCCGAGACCGCCGCGGCGACGCTCGCGGCGCTGGACCAGTCGCTGGCCGCGCGCCGGGCCGAAGAGGCGCTGCGCCTGCTCGATTACGTGCGGCAGAAGAACGCGCCGTGGCTGGCCGAGACGAGGAACGAACTCGCGGTGCGCGAGGTGCGCGTGCGGTTGGCGTTGCGGCAGCGCACCTTGGCCCTCGCGGCGTTGAAAGATCTCACCGTGCGCGGCGGCCTGGCCCGAGGGGCGGCGTTCCGGCTGGTGCGCGAGATGATCGCGGCCGGCGAAACCGAGACGGCGTCATTGCTCGCGCGCGAGATCGTGCGCCTGCTGCCCGAGGACGCCGCCGCGGCGAAGTTGCTGCAGGAAGCCGAGACTCCGCGGCCGAGCGAAACGCCGCCGGCCGGCGGGTGAGAGAACAGACATTCGCCGCGAGGGTGGCGAAGCGAAGGTAGGGCCCGCTTCAGCCGGCC
>CAYYVB010000251.1:0-5344 GCA_964475035.1 uncultured Opitutaceae bacterium
CGGCCATGCGCTGGAGCGTGAGCGCGGCCATCTTCACCGCCTCGGCGCCGGCCTCGGATTGCGCGCCTTGGAGCGCGGCGACGCGGAAGAGGAAATTGAGCGTGGCGGCGCGCGGGAATTTCGGCGCGTGCCCGAACCCGCCGCGCACGGCGTCGTGTGCCTCGAAGAAATACTGGAAACATTTGTCGAAGGCCGCGCCGGCCGCCTCGTGCAACGGCGCGGGGGCGCCCGGGTTTTCCTCGACCGGCCGCGCCGGACCCTCGGCGGCGTAGCGGCGTAGCGCCTGCACGACCTCCTCGGCGCCGGCCTCGATCTTCGCGCGCTCGGTGGTCCAGTGCTGCGTGATGGCGCGGAGCAGCGTGACGAAGCCCGGCCGGCCGTGCCGGTCCTCGGGCGGGAAATACGTGCCGCCATGGAAGGGTTTCCCCTCGGGCGTGAGCCACACGCTCATCGGCCAGCCGCCGTGGCCGGTCGTCTGCTGCACGAAGGTCATGTAGACGCGGTCGAGGTCGGGCCGCTCCTCGCGGTCGACCTTGATGGCCACGAAATCGCGGTTGAGCACGGCCGCCACGGCGTCGCTCTCGAACGACTCGTGCGCCATGACGTGGCACCAGTGGCAGGTGGAGTAGCCGATGCTGAGGAAGATCGGCTTCTGCTCCGCGCGCGCCTTGGCGAAGGCCGCGTCGCCCCATGGGAACCAGTCGACGGGATTCTCGGCGTGCTGGCGCAGGTAGGGCGATTTCTCGGCGGCGAGGCGGTTGGGCATCGGTCCAAGCAAGCCCGTCGCGCGGCGAAGGCAACCGCGGGAATTCGCGCTCGCCGGGAAGCCGCGATTCGGCGCAGCGTGGCGGCTCCGTGTTTTTCGCCTTCGCCACCACCCTGTTGTTCGCCAGCTCCGCCGTGCTCGCGCAGAAAAGCCAGCGCGCCGTCGGGCCCGCGCGCGCCAACCTCGGGCGGCTCGGCCTCGGCCTGCTCTTCCTCGGCGCGTGGGCCTACACGTTCGGGCAGGGCCACGGCGGGCCGGCCATCGGGATTTTCCTGCTCAGCGGTCTCGCGGGCATGGGGATCGGCGACCTGGCGTATTTTTCCGCCCTGCCGTTCCTCGGCGCGCGGCTGACGACGACGATGAACCAATGCCTGAGCGTGCCGGTGGCGATCGCCGTCGAGTGGTTCTGGCTCGGCACGCGGCTCGACGCGGTGCAGTTCGCCTGCATCGGCGTCATCCTCGGCGGCATCGTCGTCGCGCTCGTGCCGACGCGGAAGGATCCGCCGAAGGTGCAGGTGCGGCCGATCGGCATCGTGCTCGGCCTCGTCGCCGCGCTCGGTCAAGGCATCGGCGCCGTGCTCAGCCGGCATGGCTTCGAGGTGACGGCGGCGGCCGGCGTGCCGCTCGACGGGTTGACGGCGGCCTACCAACGCATCCTCGGCGGCGTGTTCATCACCGTCGCGTGGTTCGCCGTGAAGGCGTGGCTCGAACGCGACCGCGCGCCCGTGGCCGCGCCGCCGCTGCGCGCGCACGGCTGGATCCTCGCGCATGCGCTGGCCGGGCCGGTGCTCGGCATGGGAACGTTCCAGATCGCGTTGGCCACGACGCCCAGCGGCATCGTGCTGCCGATCACGGCCTGCGCCCCGCTGGCCGTGATCCCGCTCGCGTATTGGTTCGAGGGCGAGCGCCCGTCCAAGCGCTCCATCGCCGGCGGCGTCATGGCCGTCCTTGGCGCCGTGGCGCTGACCCTCGCGCGCTGAGACGCCAGTCCGGGTTGTAACGTAATACGTTACAAATCCCGGAGGCGCGGCATTGAAAACCGACGGTTGACGGGGGCGGGGGCGGTCGGCTGACTCGCGCGTTCGCCATGCTGACCCTTGCCGATGTCGCCAAGTCCTACGGCACCCGGGAACTCTTTTCCGAGGTGTCGCTCTTCGTCGCACGCACGGATCGCTACGGCCTCGTCGGCCCGAACGGTGCGGGCAAATCCACGCTTTTCAGCCTCATCCTCGGCGAGGAACAGCCCGACGAGGGCGTGATCGAATGGGAGCGCGGCGCCGACTTCGGCTTCCTCCCGCAGGAGAGCGCGCCCGTCGGCGAGGAGACCGTCCTGCAGATCGCCACCAGCGGCAAGAAACTCGAGCCCGAGAACGACGACGACTACGACATCGATTGGACCCTCGAGCCGCGTGCGAAGAAAATCCTCGCCGGCCTCGGTTTCCGCGAGGAGGACCACCACAAGCCCGCGAAATCCTTCTCCGGCGGATGGGTCATGCGGGCGCATCTCGCCCGCCTGCTCGTCAGCGAGCCGGCGCTGCTCCTCCTCGACGAGCCGACCAACCACCTCGATCTCGAGGCGTTGCTCTGGTTCCAGGATTACCTGACGCGCTACCCGGGCGGCCTGCTCATCATCTCGCACGACCGCGAGTTCCTGAACACGCTCTGCAACGGCATCCTCGAGCTGAAGAGCGGCGCGCTCACGAAATACACGGGCAACTACGACGACTACCTCGCCGAGAAGGACGCCCGCAAGGAGCAGCAGGCCGCGCTCTTCAAGAACCAGCAGCGCGAGATCGCGCACCTGCAGAAGTTCGTCGACCGCTTCGGCGCCAAGGCCTCGATGGCCTCGCGCGCCAAGTCGAAGGAGAAGCAGATCGAGCGCCTCAAGGAGGTCGCCGTCGAGGAGCCGTGGGAGGACCTCAAGAAGATCAATTTCCGCTTCCCGCAGCCGCCGCGCTCGGGCCTGAAGGTCATCACGCTGCAAAACGTCCAGCAGGCCTACGGCGACCACGTCGTCTACCGCGACCTCAACTTCGAGGCCGAGCGCGGCCAGAAGATCGTGCTCGTCGGCCCCAACGGCGCCGGCAAGTCCACGCTCCTCAAGATCCTCGCCGGCGTCATCCCGATCCAAGGCGGCGTGCGCGAGCTCGGCTCCAACGTCGTGCCCGGCTACTTCGCGCAGAACCGCGGCGACAACCTCAACACCGAGCTCAGCGTCCTCGAGAACGTGATGGAGCTGCGCACCGCCGAGAACCAACTCACCGAGCAGCAGGCCCGCGCCGTGCTCGGCGGCTTTCTCTTCCGCAAGGACGACGTCTTCAAGCCCGTCGAGGTCCTGTCCGGCGGCGAAAAATCCCGCCTCGCCCTCGCGCGCCTGCTGATCAACCCGCCGAATCTGCTCCTGATGGACGAGCCGACGACGCACCTCGACATCCCGTCGATCGACGCGCTGGTCAACGCGCTGAAAAACTACGAGGGCACGCTGCTCTTCATCAGCCACGACGTGTATTTCATCCGCCAGCTGGCGAAGAACGTCCTGCACGTGCACAGCGGGCGGCTGACGCCGTATGCGGGCGACTACGACTACTACCTCGAGAAATCGAAGGCCACGAGCGCCCGCGCCGCCTTGACGGCCGGTTTCACCGACGCGCGCCCGAAGCAGGCTGCGCCGGCCAATCCCAAACCGGACACATCAACTTTGAAACCGCCGGCGAAGCCGGCGTCGCCCGCCGAGCTGAAGAAGCTGCGCACGGAGGTCGGCAAGCTCGAGCAGCGCGTGAGCGAGCTGGAGGCGAAGCAGAACGAACTCACCGCCGAGCTGGAGAAACCCGAGACCTACACGCAGGCCGGCCGCGCGCAGCATTTGAACCGCGAGCTCAGTGCCACCGTCGACCTGCTGCACGCCGCCACCGTCGAATGGGAAGCCGCCGCGACGAAGCTCGGCGAGCTGGAGAAGCTCAGCTGAGCGGAGCCGCCGGCCCGCGCGCGCCCCGACAAGAAGACAGAAGCCTTCGCCCTGTAGGTTGCGCGCTGGTGCGCAGCAGGAATGTGATGGCGCCGCGCCGGTCGATCCGCGACTCGCTTCGGGAAAACAGAGAGCCCGGACCCACCAAGGTCCGGGCCCGCCTGATTCACTACACCCAAGTCACGCGCTCTTGCTCTGGGAGCGGAAATACTCGGCGAAGGGCACCTCGTTGAGCCCGAGCCGCAGGGCGAACGGGCTGCCGCTTGCCGACTTCCGGGCGCCGGGCGGCGGGGTGAAGGCCTTGGCGGCGGCATCGCGTTCGCGGGCGATGAGCCAGGCCTCGCGCTGTTTCAGCTCCTCGGCCTTCTGGGTGAGCGCCGCTTTCTCCTCGCGCACGGCGAGGCGTTCGTCGACGAGCGAGCGACGCTCGGCCTCGAGCAGGGCGCGCAGCCGCGAAAGTTTCTCCCGCTCGACGTCGATCTCGTGCGCGCCGCCGGCGAAGGGCGCCTGCGTGAGGCCGGGAAGCGGCGGCTGCGAACCGCGGAGGCGCGCTTCGTAGCTGCGGAGGTTCTGCTCCTGCGTGCGCAGGGCTTCCATGTCGGAGAAAATCTGCTGCCGCATCTTTTCGAGCTGCGCGATTTCGTAGCGCAGGTGGTCGGTCGTGTTGTCGGAGGGTGTGCTCATGGCGTTGTCGGGGTGACGACGCCACCTTAGCGGAATTGTTTCCCACTGCCTACGGGTCGGACCCCCATTTACGCGGGCTTTACGGCGCGACCACGGGTTTTGACGAACGCTTCGCAGAAAAAGTCCGCCGCGGGCCGCTCGGCGTGCGGGCGATCCATTCTTCAACGGCTTTCTCGAGCACGACCAGCCGGCCGCCGCCGGTTCGAAGGACGACGTTGTGGAATTCGTGGAGTGAGAGCTTCGCCCAGAGATCGCGCTGCGCCTTGGCGCGCAGCTCGAGGATCTACAGCTCGCCAATCTTGCAGGGGCAGGCTTGGCCAGCCCATATCATGAGCGGCTCGACCTCCGAGCGCGGCATGATGCAGGCGATCGCCTGCGGCCATCATGCGACATCCCGCGCTTTCGCGCTAAGGGCCGTTGGACTAAAAACCCGCAAAAGACGCAAGCGGGGGCAGAGTGCCCAGCTGGTGTGGCGGCTACGCGATGCGGCGTGGCGGGGTCGGGACACGAAAAGGCCGCGGCTGGAGGGCCGCGGCCGGAAGATGGCGCGTGCAAGCGCGCTATCTACTGGATGTCAGGTGCCGGAATCAGGCGGCCTTGGCGTCGGTCGGGATGCGCATGCCGTAGAAGCTGCGATACACGAACACGAGCCCGACGACGAAGATCACGGCGCCGAGCGTGTGCTTCAGCGTGTCGGGCATCTTCACCGCGATCTCCACGGCGAGCAGACCGAAGAGCGTCGTGAACTTGATCACGGGGTTCAGCGAGACGGACGAGGTGTCCTTGAACGGATCGCCCACGGTGTCGCCGACGACGGTGGCGGCGTGGAGCGGGGTGTTCTTGGCCTTGAGCTCGACCTCGACGATCTTCTTGGCGTTGTCCCAGGCGCCGCCGGCGTTGGCCATGAAGATGGCTTGGAACAGGCCGAA
>CAYYVB010000252.1:0-5318 GCA_964475035.1 uncultured Opitutaceae bacterium
GGTCCGCGCCGGCCACACCACCCTCGACGAAGTCCTCCGCGTCATCACGACGGTGGAGAAGTGATATGAATGCGGAATGCGGATTGCGGATTGCGGATTACCCGAACCACCCGGGAGCCGCACTTTCGCGCCAGCGCCACTCCGCAATCCGCATTCCGCATTCCGCAATCTAGCGCATGGCGCGATTCACCTACACCGCCCGCACCACCGCCGGGGCCGTCGTCGAGGCCGCGCTCGAGGCACCGTCGCGCAAGGACGCCGCGCGCCTCCTCGCCGCGCGCGGGCTGCAGCCGCTCCGCTTGAGTGAGGTCGGTGGCGCACCCGCGGCCACCGCCGCCCGCACCGCGGCTGCGACCGAGACGGCCACCGCCGGCCGGCTCGTGGTGAGCGGACGCGGCGGCTTCCGCACCGACCTGCAGTTGCCCTTCCTCCAGGCGCTCTCCGAACTCACCGGCAGCGGCCTGCCTGCCGGCGAAGCCGTGCGCCTGCTCAGCACGCGCCTGCAGGAGCCGCGCCTCCGCGCCCTCTGCGCCGCGCTCTGGGAACGCCTCAGCGAGGGCCTGCCGCTCTCGCAGGCGATGGAATCCACCGGCGGCGTCTTCCCGCCGCACACCGTCAACCTCATCGCCGCCGGCGAGGCCACCGGCAACCTCCGCGAAGTGCTCCAGCGCCTCATCCAGCACTACACCGCGCAACAGGAGATGCGCCGCGCGCTCGCGAGCGCGTTCGCCTACCCGGTCTTCATCTGCCTCGTCGCGCTCTTCGTCATCCTGTTCTTCATCTTCTTCCTCCTGCCGCGCCTGCAGACCCTGCTCAACTCGCTCGGCGGCCAGCTCCCGTGGGCCACGCGCCTGCTCGTCGGGATGTCGGACTTCCTCCTCCACTACGGGCTCCTCGTCGTCGTCGCGGCCGTGTTCACCGCCGTGTTCTTCTGGCGCTGGCGCCGCACCGCGCGCGGCCGCGCCGCCACCGACCGCCTCGCGCTGCGCCTGCCCTTCCTCGGCCGCTTCGTCACGGCGAGCACCGTGCACACCTTCAGCTCGACGCTCGCCGTGCTCCTCGAGAACGGCGTCACCACCGCCGAGGCGCTGCGCATGACCGAGCGCACCATCGCCAACAGCGCGCTCCGCGCCGCCTTCCAGGAAGCCACCGGCCGCGTGCTCGAAGGCGAGAGCCTGTCAGCCGCGCTCACGCGCACGGCGTGTTTCCCGCCGCTCGTCATCGACCGCCTCGCCGTCGGCGAGAGCACGGGCCAGCTCGCCCCCAGCCTGCGCGGCATCGCGCAGACCTACCACGACGACATCACGCGCCAGATCCGCGCCTTCACGCAGGTGATGTCGAGCGGCGTGCTGTTGTTCGCCTTCACCTTCGTCGCCTTCATCGCCTACGCCATCGTCAGCGCCGTCTTCCAAGTCAGCACGAGCTTCAAGTTCTGAGCGGAGGATCGCGGATTTTCTCCGGCGAAGAGTGTGTCCGCCTCCGCCGCGAGACGGAATCCCCGCCGGCAGAGGTTGGCCTGCTCCCGCAGACCGCGGAACGCGCAAACCTATCCAGCCCACGCCCTCCCCGCGTGCAGTGGCGCAGCCCATCCCTCCGGCGTCTTTCCTCCCGACATCCGCTCCCAAACCGGTTAGTAACGTAATACGTTACAACCCACACACCACCTGAGGGCGAACGACGCACTTTTGTAACGTATTATATTACATCCCGGCATCGCACTCCGCCCCTTTGCGCGGCGTGCGCCCTGCTGGGCAGGACGTTCTTACACCCCTTGGGGTGGCGTGCCGAGTTCACGACCCCGCTGCCGGGCCGCCAGCCAGGCGAGCAGGAGCAGGGTCCGCTCCGCATCGAGCATCGCGCGTCTGGCCTTCAGGCAATCCTGCAAGCGCTGCCGCGGCAAACCGAGCGCCCGGGCCAACTGTGCCTTGCTGCCACGCTGCCGCAGATATGGCGTCACTTGGCGGACCAATTCATTCCAGAGGGGCGTGTCCACCCCGGGGTGCAGCGTCCAGCAACGCCGCGAGCGCGCATTTTCCGCCCGGATCTTATCTTTGCGCCGGTCCCTGGCCCGAGCGCGGGCCGCCGCGACGGCGGCATCGGCCAAGTAGAGCAAACCTTCGCCGACCATCGCGAGCGGCGCCTGACGGACAACACCTGTGGAGAGCTGCATATTTCCTTTGTAATATATTACGTTACTAACCGATCGGAATTCACCGTTTCATGCCCGGTCGAGCGGCGAGCGCACCCCGAGTCCGGGTTTCTTCATGACGTGCGTGTAGATCTGCGTCGTCTCCACGCTCGCATGGCCGAGCAGCTCTTGCACGGTGCGGATGTCGGCCCCGCCCTCCAGCAGGTGCGTGGCGAACGAGTGCCGTAGCACATGCGGGGTCACACGCTTGTTCAACTGCGCGCCTTGAGCGGCGGCCTTCAGCGCCTGCTGAAAGGAATTGTCGCTGACATGATGTCGCCGCCGCACACCGCTCACCGGATCCAGGCCCACCTCGCGCGACGGGAAGACCCATTGCCACTCCCAGCTTTCGCCCGCCCTGGGATACTTGCGCCCCAAGCCCTCGGGCAACCAGACCCCGGGCAAGCCGGCCGCCCGATCCGCTTTCCACAGGGCTCTCAATCGCTCCAGCTGCACCTGCAATTCCGGCACCAGCCGGTCGGGCAAGACCGTGGCGCGGTCCTTGTCCCCCTTGCCCGCCAGCACCCGCACCTGCCGTCGCTCCAAGTCGAGATGGTGCACCCGCAATCGCAGCAGCTCGGTCAGCCGCAGGCCGGAGCCATAGGCGAGCTCGGCCATCAGCCGGGCAGTCCCTTTCATCTGCGCGAAGATCGCCGCGCACTCCCCCGGCGTCAGCACCGTCGGCAGCCGCTGCTTCGGGAAGGCCCGTTGGAACTTCATCTCTCCCAGCGGCGTCTGCAGCGCTTGCTCCATCAGGAACACGAGGGCGTTGAGGGCCTGCTTTTGCGCCGAGGGACTCGCCCGCCCCTCGACGGCCAGCTTGCCCAGGAAAGCCTCCACGTCCGTTCCCCCGGCCGACGCGGGCGAACGCGGCGCGATGAAGCGCGCGAAACGCACCGCCCACTCCCGATAAGTCTGCTCCGTGCGCCACAGGAAGCCCCGCTCCCGCGCCGCGCGGATCAGCGCCTGCTCCCAGGGAGTTGTTCCCAGGTCCAACCGCGCCGGAGGCGGCTCCGTGCGGCTCAGGCTCCTCGCCCGACCCTCCGGCCTTGCCCCGGACTCCTGCGCCGCCGCCGCGGTCGCCTCCGCTTGGCGCGCCGCCCGGAAAAGCCAGCGCAAGGCCTCGCGCGCCGGCCCCAGCCCCAGTGCCTCCCGCTGCGGCAGATAAGCCTGCACCGACCGGACCGTCGCCGCTTCATGGCGGCTCTTGCAGTGCTTGAAATACGCCAGGATTTCCCGGGTGTAGGCTGCCCGCGTGGTGGCGTCGAGCGGGGCGGCCGCAAGCGCCACCTTCCATTGGGGAAAAGAAATGGGCCGATGATGCATGATCAATGGCCCGACGAAAACTTACGCTTTTGCCGGAACAGAAATCAACCGGCAAAAGCTTAAGTTCAAAAGTCACACTTGAACGCCAAGGGCTTAGTCGGCTTTCTCCCGCCATGGCTCCGACCAAACTTAAGCTTTCCACTGGGGCTGAATAACACTGTTCGGCAAAAGCGAGCGATGGCCATCTACATCCAGATGTTGAAGAAAGAAGAAGGCGCCGCCGGCGCAGTCTACGAATTCGGTCCGGCTGAGGGCATGATCGGAAGCGTGTTTGTTAGTCGAGAATCGCGTGCTGTCTCCTTGCTCGGAATCGATGATCCAAAGAAGACCGATTTCTATCTTCCTCGAGTCACACGAGCATTGCAGAAGGAGAAAGGCGAATTCCCTCCAAGCACTGTCTACGCTGCATGACATCCAACACAAAGAGGCCGAACCAATCGCCACAGACAACGACCGGGAGCTCCGCTCCCAGTCGTGTCTGAGCTGAAACGATGGGCGAACAAAGATGAAGAGTGACTACGAGTTCGTGACGATGGGTTCCGCGCGTCAGAGGCTCTGGCGATTCCCCCTTACGTCGGTTTTGTTCGTCGCGTTCGCAGTCGCGTGGATGGCGGGCATTTTCTACACGTTCGGTCTTTCCGACTCAGCAGGTGAGCGCATCGAGCATGCAGCTATTTCATTGGTCGTCATTCTGTGGCTGGGCGTCGTGTTGCTAATCGCGAAGCAGAGAGAAGAAAGAGGAGTGTTTCCGATTGGTGTCCGGCGTTGGATATGGTTCGGAATCGTTGCAGGATACTTGATCGCTGCGGCGATGATTTTGTGGACGCCATTCTCAGTCGTTGGGTATCCGAAATTGAGAGCCGCTTTTAGCCTCGGCTTGCTTGCGCCAATCCCGCTTTTCGCATGGCGCCTCCTCCGAGAAAAGAGCCCATCCAGTCAGCACAGCCAACTCCGGGGAGCTGACGCTCCCCGTCGTGGCTGACCTCAAACGATGGGCAAACTAAGATGAAGAAGACGCTCGCGCTGCTTTGCCTCCTTGCTGCTCTTCTTTCCGGCTGCGGCGATAGCACGTTGCCGCTGTCGAAGGAAGAGGTCGAACGCTACGTTCCTGATACCGTGCGGCGTGTGGATCGGCTGCGTGACGTTCCTGCAGATGTTTGCGGTGCGATCGCGGCAAACCTCGGACTAGGTTCATTACAGGATCGCCGAGCCTATTGGACGGGCGGATGCACGGCAGGAGCGCGCCTTCTAGAGGCTGGAGAGCGGAAAGAAGGATGGTGGGTGTTTTATGAGCTTGGCGGCATCGTCGATACGAAGAGGCTGGCCCTAGTTCAGCATCGCGACGGCAAGCTGACGGTGGTTAGCACGACGATTCTCCAGTGAAGAAGAGCCCATCCAGAGCATCACAGACAACGACAGGGCTGCGCCCTGTCGTGTCTGACTGCTGACGATCGCCGGAAGAAAAGATGAAGAAGGTCCGCATCGAATCGTATTTTTCGCTCCCGACGGATCTGGCAGCCGAGTTTCGTGGCTGGTCCGAGTTCGTCGCCGGTGACGGCTACAACGTTGAGTTGCGCGACCTTGGCGGCCGAAGCGTCATCATCCGATATTCGGAGACAGAAGATGCTCCCGAGCTGACATTGGAGTCGTCTGACGAGGGCGCTCTCTTCGCGCGGGTTCTTGGCCACGCCGTCTACGCTTTGTCGGCCCACTCAGACACGGTTTGCATCCATCGATATCCCGAAGAGGCGATCCAGTAGGAATGAGAAGGCGTGAGAGGTCCGCGTCGCCGTAGAGGGCGCGC
>CAYYVB010000253.1:0-349 GCA_964475035.1 uncultured Opitutaceae bacterium
GCGTAGGCGTGCGTGGCCTGGTTGTAGCGGAAGTGGGCCTTGCGCGCGTAGGTGGCGAGGGCGATGAGCTTGGCACGCTCCGCCGGCGAGGGGTGGATCTGGGAATTGCCGAGGGCGGGGATGCGGTTCTTGCCCTGCTTCCAGTAGGCGAGGAAGACGAGTCCCTCGCCCGTCGCGGTGAAACTGAGCAACAGGTCGCGGTCCTTGCCGGCCTCGGCCTTGGTGCCGTTGCCGTGGCCGTTCGAGTGGCCGTTCTGCTCGACCTTCACCGGCGGCGCGCTGCCGCCGACGGGCAGCTTCGAGGTCATCTCGTCCGCGACCAGTTCCTCGATCTCGTGCAGGCCCGCGA
>CAYYVB010000253.1:359-5303 GCA_964475035.1 uncultured Opitutaceae bacterium
TTGGCGAGGATGGAATCAGTCGTCGAGGAACGGACGCGGATCTCGTCCCCGTCCCACTCGATGACCGCGTATTCCTCCTTCTTGTCGACCTTGCGGTGGATGATCGCGTCCTTCGCGCCGAGCTCGATCTCGCGGATCTCGGAGTCGCGATACATCTGGTGGCCGCGCTCCACATGGTTGGACTCGAAGAACTTCTCCCAATCGATCTCCAGCTTCTCGAACCAGAACTCCAAGGACTGGGGAGTATAGACGCGCTTCGGTCCGTGGGAATTCATGCGGATAAAAGCCCTTCGTTAAAAAGCCGCCGCCCCGGGGAGCAACCCCAAACTTGGCGGGAAGCAAGACCGGTCCCGGCCAGTCACAGACTGATCCTACTCACAAACCTTGCCCGCCTTGCTCGATGCAGGTTGCGCGCTTGCGCGCAACAATACACGCCCACGAATGCCTGCATGGAGGGCGCGGCTACCGCCGCGCCGCGAGAACGCAGGCGTCTCGCCTGCCTCTTCGTTTCGATCCAACCAGCAGGCGGGACGCCTGCGCTACCTCACCCGTTCGAATAATACTTCTTCCGCGCGCGCACCTGCACGAGACGGCCTTCGGGCATGATCCACGCGCTGAGCGCGCCGCCGAGCACGCACGAGGTGTCGAGGCCGAGCGTCCATTTCGTCCGCGAGATCTCCGCACGCGGCGTGTGGCCGTAGATGACGAACGGCGGCCCGCGCCACACTTCCGACCAATGCGGCGCGCCGGGTTCCTCGCTGCGCTTGCGCGGCTCGCCGTCGCGGCCGACCACCTGGATGCGAGTGACGACGCGCGCGGGCTGACGGCGCCAGGGTTGGTCCGGCAAAAAGCCGCCGTGCACGAGCACGACGCCGAGCCGCCGGTCCGCGTAGGTCAGCGGCATCGCGGCGAGATAGTCCCAGCAACCGCGGTCGAGCTGCGCGAGCGTGGCGTAGTCGTAGCGCTTCAGGTGCGTGGGGTCGTCGGTCTTGCGGTAATTCAGCAGGCGCAACTCGTGGTTGCCGAGGAGCGCGGCGGTGGCGTGACGGCGCGCGAGCTGGATGACGCGCCGGCTGTCGGGCCCGCGGTTGACGAGGTCGCCGAGCAACACGAGCCGGTCGCCGCGGCGCAGCTCGAGCCGCTCGATGAGTTCCTCGAATTCCTCGTGGCAACCGTGGATGTCGCCCACGGCGATGAGTCGGCCGGCCATATCAGAGGGCGGCCGGCGGCGGCGCGGATTCCGCGGGCGCGAGCTCGGCCGCGGCGGCGGCTCGGTAGCCGGCCTCGGCCATGAAATAATTCTGCGCGGCGAACGCGGGCGACTCGGCCGTGACGGGGAGCTTCGCGTAGGTGCCGTCGGGCTGGAGCAGCTGTGCGTCGGTGTTGTCGCGCAGCTCGGCGGGCAGCAGGTCGCCGAGGATGCGGCGGCGCAGGTCGGTGTCGTGGATGGGGAACAGCGCCTCGACGCGGCGGAGGAAGTTGCGCGTCATCCAGTCGGCGCTGCCGGCATAGAGGAGCGGGTCGCCGCCGTTGCCGAAGCAAAAGACGCGCGCGTGCTCGAGGTAACGGCCGACAAGGTTGCGCACGCGGATGTTCTCGCTCTGGCCCTTCACGCCCGGTGCGAGGCAGCAGGTGGCGCGGACGATGAGGTCGATCTGCACGCCGGCCTGCGACGCGGCGTAGAGGTTGTCGATCGTCACGGGGTCGACGAGCTTGTTCATCTTCGCGATGATGCGCGCGGGACGGCCGGCGGCGGCGTGCGCGGCCTCGGCGGCGATGAGCTCCTGCGTGCGCGCGTGGAGGTTGAACGGCGCGACGAGCAGGTGGTGGAACTCCGGCGTGCGGCCGAAACCGGTGAGCGCGTTGAAGAGCTGCGCCACCTCCGCGGCGAGCTCGGGACGCGCGGTGAGGAGCGAGAGATCGGTGTAGAGGCGCGCGGTCTTCGGGTTGTAGTTGCCGGTGCCGAGGTGGACGTAGCGGCGCAGGCCGTCGGCCTCCTGGCGGACGATGAGCGAGCACTTGCAATGGGTCTTGTGGCCGACGAGGCCGTAGACGACGTGCACGCCGGCCTCCTCGAGCTCGCGCGCCCACTTGATGTTGTTCGCCTCGTCGAAGCGCGCCTTCAGCTCGACCAGCGCGGTGACCTGCTTGCCGTGGCGCGAGGCGTCGATCAGCGCGCGCACGAAGGGCGAGTCGCCGCTCGTGCGGTAGAGCGTCTGCTTGATCGCGAGCACGGCCGGATCGTGCGCGGCCTGTTCGATGAACTCCACGACGGGCGCGAACGACTCGTAGGGGTGATGCAGCAGCACGTCGCGTTCGCGCACGACGTCGAAGAGCGAGGGGCGGGCGCGCAGCGCGGGCGGCTCGATGGGCGTGAAGGGCGGATACTTCAGGTCGGGCCGGTCGGTGGTCTCGTAGAGGCTGAAGAGCCGGAGCAGGTTCAGCGGGCCGCGGATGCGCGAGGCGTTCTCCGGGCCGAGCGCGAGATGGGCGCAGAGGATCGCGAAGGTCTCGTCGTCGACGCCGTCCTCGATCTCGAGGCGCACGGCGGCGCCGCGGCGGAGGTTGCGCAGCTCCTCCTCGATTTTCTTCAACAAATTCTCCGCCTCCTCCTCGTCGATGTAGAGGTCGCTGTTGCGCGTGACCCGGAACGCGTGCGCGCCGCGGATGACGTAGCCGGGAAAAAGCGCGCCGGCGCAGAGCTTGATCATGTCGCTGAGGAAGATCAGGCGGTGCGCGTCCTCGTCGTCGGTCGGCAGGCGGACGAGGCGCGGGAGGCTGCGCGGCACGGGCAAAATGGCGAGCAGGCCGTCGTGCTCGGGTGTGTCGGGATTGTCGAGGGACAGGAGGACGTTGAGGGTCTTGTTGCCGAGCTGCGGGAACGGGTGCGACTGGTCGACCGCGAGCGGCGTGAGCACGGGCAGGACGTTGCGCGCGAAATAATCCTGCACACACGCGAGTTCGCGGTCGTCAAGCTGCGCCGGCATCAGGAACGCGATGTCCTCTGCGGCGAGCGCCGGCACGAGCTGTTCGTGCCAGCAGCGGTATTGGTCGCGCACGAGCGCGGCGACGCCGGCGCGGATCTGGCGGAGCTGCTCGCGCGGCGTGAGGCCGTCGATGCTCTTCTCGCCGCCGGTGGAGTCCTGCTGCTGCAGCAGGCCGGCGACGCGGATCTCGAAGAACTCGTCGAGGTTCGAGCTGAGGATGGCGAGGAACTTCACGCGCTCGAGGAGCGGGTTGGCCTCGGCCTGCGCCTGCTCGAGCACGCGGCGGTTGAAGGCGAGCCAGCTCAGCTCGCGGTTGAAATAGACGCGCGCCGCGGGCGCGGCGGCGAGCGCGCGGCCGATCCTCACGGTGGGTTTGGCGGGACGTTTCGGGCGGCGGACGGCGGAAGTCATCGGGGGCGTGGCTCGCTTAGAGACGCTCCGCCGCGACGGCACGAGCGCGAAGCAATCGCGTCACCGGAATGTTACACACCGAGCCGTGCGCACCTGCCACCGTAGCAGCCGACGTAAGTCGGCTGGGATGGCGCAGAAGACTTCAACTCCGAAGTTGGCCACGAAAAGGCGCAAAAATCCGAGGTGCCTCGCAGCCTCCATCTGCGCCTCTAGGCGCGCGGGACGGATGCGCGCAGCGGGCAGATTTTTGTGCCTCTTCGTGGCCATTGCTCGGATCGGGAGAGCTGAGTTCCGCGCGCTCCGCGTAATTTGTTTCCCAGCCGTCTGCGACGGCTGCTACGGCAAACCACGCCACCCCGCGCCGCCCGCATTGTTGCGCAACCGTCACGCGGACGACGCGGGATGTTCACACGGGGCTGGCAACGTCGCGGCGCTCGCCGGCCGGTTCCGCGCCGCCGGAAGGGCGCCAACTGATTGCACCTCGTCCTCGTCACCGAAACCTACGCTCCCGAAATCAACGGCGTCGCCATGACGCTCGGCCGCCTCGTCGACGGCCTCGCCGCCCGCGGCCACCGGCTCACGATCGTGCGCCCGCGCCAGCGGCACGAATCCCCGCGCTGCACTGTCACGCAGCGCCTCGCCTGCCGCCAGGTGCGCCTGCCCGGCCTGCCCATCCCGCGTTACCCGCAACTGCGCTTCGGCCTGCCCGCCGGCCGTCGCCTCCGCTCGCTCTGGCAAGTGCAGCGCCCCGACCTCGTCCACGTCGCCACCGAGGGCCCGCTCGGCGCCTCGGCCATCAGCGCCGCCCTCGCGCTCGGCGTGCCGGTGACCTCGAGCTTCCACACCAACTTCGACCGCTACATGCGCGACTACCGCGTCGGCTGGCTGCAACCGGTCGTCTCCGCCTGGCTGCGCCACCTGCACAACCGCACGCGCCGCACCTTCGTGCCGACGCGCGACCTGCTCCAGCGCCTGCAACACGAGGGCTACGCCAACCTCCGGCTCCTCTCGCGCGGCGTCGACGCGCGGCTCTTCACGCCGGCGCGGCGCGACACCGCGCTGCGCGCGAAATGGGGCGCGGGCGAACACGACCCCGTCGTCATCCACGTCGGCCGCATGGCGGCGGAGAAAAACTACGCGCTGCTCTTCCGCGCCTTCGACGCCATGAAGGCCGTCGAGCCGCGCACGCGCCTCGTGCTCGTCGGCGACGGCCCGATGCTCGCGGCCTACCAGCGGCAGCGGCCCGACGTGATCTTCACCGGCTTCTACACCGGCGAAAACCTCGCGCGCCACTACGCCTCCGGCGACCTCTACCTCCACGCGAGCACGACCGAGACCTTCGGCAACGTCCTCACCGAGGCGCTCGCGAGCGGACTCGCCGTCGGCGCCTTCAACTACGCCGCCGCGCACGAATTCATCCGTCACGACGACAACGGCCTCACCGCCCCGCCCGGCGACGAGGCGACCTTCCTCCGCCACGCCGTCGACCTCGTCCGCTCCCCCACCCGGCGCGCGCGGCTCGCCGCCGCCGGCCGCGCCACCGCCC
>CAYYVB010000254.1:0-5295 GCA_964475035.1 uncultured Opitutaceae bacterium
CCCGACCCGCATCACCGGCATCGCCCACACGCGCAAGCAGGAGACCGACCGGGTGGCGGGCGCGGCGGCGGAACTGCGGAAGCTCGGGCAACACGTGATCGAGGAGGAGGACGCGCTGGAGATCCACCCGCGGCCGCTGGTCCCCGGCGTGGAGATTGAGACTTATCACGACCACCGTTTCGCCATGAGCTTTGCCGTGCTCGGGTGCCACGACCTGCACGGCGACGGGCGGCCCTGGCTGACGATCAAGGACCCGGCGTGCTGCGCGAAGACGTTCCCGGCATTCTTTGACTTGCTGGCCGGCCTGCGCGCGGGCTCAGTTTGAAGGCTCATGGGCCCTTCGCCTTTCATCATCGTGGCCATCGACGGTGGCGCCGCCTCCGGCAAATCGTCCTCTTCGCGCATCCTCGCGGAGCGGTTCAACCTGCTGCACGTCGACACGGGCTCGTTCTACCGGCACATCACGAGCGAACTGCTCCGCCGCGGCGTGCCGCACACGGACCTCGCCGGCCTGCGCGCCGTGCTGCCGGAGTTGAGATTCTCGACGCGCCTTGAGGGCCGCTCGGCCCGCATGCTCATCGGCGGCGAACCGGCGGGCGACGAGATCCGCAGCGCGGCGGTGAACGAGCACGTCGCCCACTACGCCGCCGTGCCGGAGGTGCGCGAGGTGCTGATCGGCTACCAGCGCGGCCAGACCGGCGTGGCGCGCGACTACGGTTTCCGCGGCCTCGTGATGGAGGGCCGCGACATCGGCTCGAAGATTTTCCCCGACGCGGATTGCCGCTTCTTCCTCTTCGCCGACCCGGTCGAGCGCGAGAAGCGCCGCGCCGCCGAGGGCCGGCAGGACGTGATCGGCAAGCGCGACACGATCGACAGCGTGCGCCTGAACCAGAGCGCGCAGGGCGCCACGGCGATCGACACCACGCACCTCACGCTCGAGCAGGTGGTCGAGAAAATGGCCGCGCCGATCGCGGCGAAGCTCGGCTGAGTTTTACCCGCCCGCCATGCCGCGCACGCCCGACTTCCTCGCGATGACGCCGTTCTACGCGTTCTTTCACTACCTCGTGAAAGGCATGCACGACGCGTGGTTCCGCGGCGAGGTGGCAGGGTTGGAGAACATCCCGGCGAGCGGCCCGTTCCTCATCGCGGCGAACCACGCGAGCCACCTCGATCCGCCGTTCGCCGGCTGCCAGGTGCCGCGGCAGATGCGGTTCTTCGCCCGCAAGACCCTTTGGAGCGGAAAACTATTCAGTTGGTGGCTCGATCAGGTGGAGTGCATCCCGGTCGACCGCGACAGCGGCGACGTCGGCGCCATCCGCCGCGTGCTGCAGGCGCTGCACGAGAACCGCGCCGTGGTGCTCTTCCCCGAGGGCACGCGTTCGCCGGATGGGCATTTGCAAAAACCGAAGGCCGGCGTCGGCCTGATGGCGTGCAAGACCGGCGCGCCGGTCGTGCCATGCCGCCTCTACGGGTCGTTCGAGGCCTTCGGCAAAGGCGCGAAAGTGCCGCGCTTCGGCACGCCGGTGTCGGTCGTGTTCGGCCCGCCCATCACCGCCGCGGAATACGACGACCCGAGCGCGGGCAAGGAGCGCTACCAAATCGCCTCGGAACGGATCTTCGCTCGCATCGCCGCGCTGCCCGAGCCGCGGTATGCGGTGGTGTGAAGTAGCGCAGGCGTCTCGCCTGCATGGATCGAAGCAGGCGGGACGCCTGCGCTACGCCAAACTCTCGCGCGTGATTTCGCACACGTTCCGGCAGCCGGCGAGGCCGAGGGTGAGGTCGAACTCGGCGAGGATGTTGCCGATGACTTCGTGCACGCCGGCTTCGCCCGCGACGGCGAGGCCGTAGACGTAGGGTCGGCCGAGGCAGACGGCGGTCGCGCCGAGGGCGAGGGCCTTGAAGACATCGGCGCCGCCGCGGATGCCGCTGTCGAAGAGCACGGGGATCTTGCCGCCCACCGCATCGACCACGCCGGGCAGGGCGTCGAGCGCGCCGATCTCGCCGTCGATCTGCCGTCCGCCGTGGTTGGAGACGATGAGGCCGTCGACACCGTGCTGGAGCGCGAGCCGGGCGTCGGCGGCGTGGAGGATGCCCTTGAGGACGATCGGCAGCTTGGTGTGCTGACGGAGGAATTTCAGGTCGTCCCAGGTGATGTTCGGCCGCGAGTAAGTGGCGATGAAGCGCTGCACCGCGGCGCGTGGCGCGGGGGACGCGAGGTTCTTGAACAGGCCGCCCGGAAAATTCGCCTTCTGCGCCAGCGCGGTGGCGATGGTTTGAAGATTGAGCGGCGGCTTGGGATCGGTGGTAGGGCGAGGTGTCCCCGCCGAGCCGCGCTCGGACGACGGCTCACCGGGACGGTTCGCCCTACCTGCCTCCAACGCCTCGCGCATGAACACCGAGTCGCTCGTGTATTGCGCGATGCCCTTGCCGGCGAGGAAAGGGAGGTAAGCGAGATCGAGGTCGCGCGGCCGCCAGCCGAGCATCGTGGTGTCAAGCGTGAGCACGAGGGCGTCGCACCCGCAGGCCTCGGCGCGGCGGAGGAAAGAGGCGACGACCTCGTTCGACTTGTTCCAATAGAGCTGGAACCAGCGCGGTCCGCTCCCCGCCCCGGCGGCGCACCGCTCCATCGGCACGGAGGCTTGGTTCGAATAGATGTGCGGCACGCCCCACGCCGCCGCCGCGCGCGCGACGGCGAGATCGGCGTCCGGATGCGCCATCTCCGCCACACCGATCGGCGCGAGCAGGAGCGGCGACGGGAGTTTTCGGCCGAAGAGGTCGACCGAGAGGTCGCGCTGCTCGCAATCGCGCAGCCGGCGCGGGACGATCTGCCAGCGGTCGAGCGCCGCGCGGTTGGCGCTCATCGTCGCCTCGCGCCCCGCCCCGCCCGCCACGTAGGCGAAGGCCTCGGGCGACATCGCGCCCTGCGCGGCCTTTTCCAATTCCACCGGCGCCACCGGCACCGTCGGCCGCCGTCCACCGATACCGGCGACGTAGATGGCACGCTGGCGCTGACGACCGATGTCGTTGAGGGGTTGGCTCATGATAGTCACACTTCAGAGCAGTTCGCGGAATTGGTCGGGAGTGAGACCGGCGACTTTCGCGATGTAGCCCATCGTGAAGGCGTTGATCACCGTGTGGCGGGGCACCTGCACCATCACGGCCCCATTGGACAGAGTGATATGTTTGCCCTGACGGACGATTCGGAATCCGCGTTTTTCCAAAACCCGCACCGCATCCTTCTGTCCGATGCCGGGCAACCGGGGCATGGTTCAGACCGTGACAGTTTCGTGCTGCACCGAACGCACGCCGAAATCCGCTTCGCTGACCACGTTCTGAGCCTCGCGATATTCGGAGATGGCTTCGCGAATGTTCGCCAGGGCCTCCTCGCGGGTGGCACCCTGCGAGCAGCAACCCGGCAACTGGTCGCACCACACGGCCCAGCCCTCTTCCGACTCGATGAGTGTCACGCTGTATTTCACGTGGGTGAAGCTAGCTGCTAGCGCAAGTGCGTCAAGCCGGTGAGTTCCACCGGCACCGTCGGCCACCACCCGCCGATGACGGCGACATAGGTGGCGCGCTGGCACTGACGACCGAGGTCGGAGAGGGGTTGGTTCATGACAGCCTGAAGCGAAAGGCAGAGCGCAGGATTTGTCGATACACGTGACGCCTGGGTCGCGAGTGCGGCTTAATGCAGTGAATAGCGTGCCTGTCAAAAGCCACACCCGAAATCTGCACGCTTGAGCAACAACGAGCTGCCCTACTTACTGCTCTTATGTTAGCGGTTTTTGACTGCAGGCTAATAAAACTGTTGGGCGAATGAAAACCATGTCGCGCATAGATCCATACGGTAATCGTGGGCAATGTATGGTGCTAGTGCTTGAAAGCCTTAGCGATCTCACCGGTTCGAACACCAAGCAGGAAGTGCTCAACCATATTCGGGAGGCAGGGCACTATCATGTTACGCGCCACGACCTGCCGCCGTATCCCGGACAGAATGAATCGAAGTATCACACGTTACTCGCATGGGCACGGAAAGACTGCGTGCAACGCGACTACATCCTGAACAATGAGCGGGATGCGTGGGCGCTGAGCCTCAAAGGAAGAGCTTTAGTCGCAAAGATACGAGAGCACTGCATTGCGCAGCGCCTCGATGTCAGAAAGTGCTATCTGTGGACCGCGAAATTCAAAAAGAGGATGGACCCGAAGTATGAGCCTTCCGAAGCAGATGCGAAGAGGCCCGAGGTCATCTTCGAAGAGATGTTGAAAATGCTGGACCTATGAAAGAGCCCAATCAGTCGGTAGAGAAAACGCGCTTAGTGGCCCCGCGATTTCGCACGTCGGGCATCCGCTCGGCGTTGCGTTTTCATTTGAAAAAAACGGCGACCGCGCGCCGCGCGTGTCTCACCTCTAACGCTGGATAAATGTGCATGATAATCAGCGTCATTCTTCCAATCGTTGTCGGCTTCATCCTGTCCGTCTACGCAGGCTTTATCAGCGCGCGCATACTTAGTTTCCACGATCTCCGAAATCGCGCCGCAGTTTTGACCTCTCAGATGTCATACTCGTATACCAAAGAAGAGGCATTGGTCGCGTATTTAGGCTCGGCAGAAGAGATACGCCTCGCAGGGCTCACCATTCTGGAAGCGGGACACAACCGTGCTGGACGCGATATCGAGTTAGTCGGCTTAGAGCTCATCGCTATCCTGCGAGAGAAGCTTGAATGGCGTCGTGCACTATCCCCCACGAACATCAATTCGCTCGTATACACCCCGGTTTTCTCGCCCCAAAAGATCAATGCCCTTGAGGCGACGGTGCGGCAGTCTCGATTCGACGTCAGGGTGATTCTTTCACCGCTGTTGTGGAAATGAAGAAAAGAAGATCCAACCAGTCAGTCGAGCCAACGAGCCACATTGCTCCGTGCTGTGACTGCGGATTACTTAAAACGTTCGGTGGAACCGGACCATTTTAGAAGTTCCAAACGGCCTGCTGAAAGCCAAACGCCTCGGGCACGTAATAATCACCGCAGCCCGCAGTTCTTCCGCGCGCGGGCGAGGGTCTTTTCGGCGACGGCGCGGGCGCGTTGGGCTCCGTCGCGGAGGACGGCTTCGACGTGGTCGAGGTTGGCGGCGAGCTCGGCGCGCTTGGCGCGATAGGGGGCGAAGTAGTTCCAGTAGTGCTCGAAGAGGGCCTTCTTGAGGTCACCGTAGCCGAGGCCGCCGGCGCGGAGGCGGCTCTCGTAGTCGGCGGCGACGTCGGCGGGGGCGACGAGCCGGAGGAGCTGGATGGCGAGGTTCT